>CALZJI010000134.1 GCA_945787615.1 uncultured Chromatiaceae bacterium
AATCGAAATCTTAAAACAACACGGCTTGCTTATCGAAACCAACGACGACCCACCGGCCTACGTTCCCGGTAGAGCACTGGATACTATTTTACTGGCCGACGTCATCAAGGCGCTTCGACGGGCACATGACGATGACATCGGCGTCGATCCCGTCCATCTTTCAACGCCTGGCGTAGACCAAGTTGTTGCGGATCTCTCCGAGGCGCTGTTATCAACGCTATCGGACAGGACATTAAGAGATCTAATCGACGATAAACCGTCAACTTAGCGGCCCGCCCCTTGAGCGTCTCTCTTTACCGTACTATTCGTCAACCAGGTTTAGCGCTACCACAGAGCCCTCTATATCCTCAACAGGCGCGGCACCAATACGCTCTTTGGTGATCCCATCCACCCTATCATCAATAAAAACAGTACGCGTCCAAGAATGCCAACCCGCGTTTGCGGGGCCCGTTTCTAACCGACCTAGAAGCTCGAATCCACTGTCTGTGGCGACGCGATAAATGTACAG
>CALZJI010000135.1 GCA_945787615.1 uncultured Chromatiaceae bacterium
GTCGATTGCGGATCTATCGCGGCGCGCACATCATTAAACAGAGATCGATCGGCGCTCTCGTGCGTTTGGAAGTTGAAATAGAACTCGATCTGATTGTCTCGGTAGAAGTTCTCCACGGGTAACAACAGTTTTTGGCGCGTTTCCATTTCTTGATCCTGCAATAATGCACCGGCAACACCGCCGCTTAATCGTAAAGATCGTACTGGGTATTTGTTTATACTTAGGTCTAACGTGGCGGATTGCCCTCCAGCCACCGCCGTATGGGAATAGAGGAGATCGAGCGGAATGCCTAGACTGTTCCACGTCAGTAAATCGGGTGGTAGCCGAAAAGTAACGCGTATAACATCGTGTTTCAAGCCGCGCACGGAGAGGTTTCTCGAGCCTTCCAGTTCGTCGAACGATATGGGACGATCCGTGGATAGCCAACGTGGTGCATCGTAGGGTTTTCTTGGTAGCGGCGCGTCCCATGCCTCAGCCCTATACGAACTGCCTCGGAGCCGCTGAACCGGTAGTGCGAGTGCGCTTGCTGCTTTAACGAGTTCCTCATCGTTGCGCCCGGCAATAACAAGGAGCTTGCTTTCCAGCGCCCGCGGATGATCCATCAACACGATCTGCGGTCCATCGATCGAAAATTCGCCGAACTCAGCCATATGAACATCATTTGTCAGGAACACGACAGCGCTAGTGGACGGCAGCACGTCACGCGTTACGCTAAAGCGAATCCCACCGTCGTGGCGTAGCGTACCGAGCCAAGAGCCGAGAATTCCCGCCGCTTTTAACATCCCGACCGTTTCACGCGCGGGTAGCACGACCGACACGACCGGTTGTTCCTTGTCTGAATAGTCAAAAAACGGAAGCGGAAGCAGACTTAGCTCGTTGGGAATCGCGATGGCTTTAAAAGACAGCTCGAGGTAGGATTCGGGATCTATACTGACGAAAACCTCGGGGGCACTATTGATCAGGCGTAGCCCCAACTGATTAAAACCCGAGAACAGTCGCGGATCGATAGTTACACGGGTTGGCGTCTGTTGTGCGCCGTAGTTTATTGGCATTTGGGCAATAACAACGTCGTTGAATGAGACTTCAACGGTTAGTGGACCGTCATCATTCATCTTTGCTGAAGGCAATGCTTCAACATCAAGGTAGAGATGCGCGCTAGTCGCGACACGGTCCGCCCGAACGACAAGGTTGAAACTCGTTTTTTGGTGACCCACGCGAATTGACAGCCGCTCATCTTGAGCAAGCGATTTCAGCGTCAACCTATCCGTCGGACCAACCGTCGCGGCGAAACTACCGCTAGAATACAGCGCCGCCGCAACAACGATTGCACTTATGAGCACTATGCCAACACTACGTTTGACGCCGGCTGCCAGCGGTGCAAACAATGGGCGAAATGCCGATTTTATGGGCAATACCAACACGTGCAGAATACTAATCCAACCAAAGACTGCGACTTCAAAAAATGACGAAAATAATCCGGACTTGCGATCGCTCTCTTGATTCCAGTGCTGCCATATATCCGGTCGGCCGAAAGTCAGGTCTATTAATCCGCGATGTTGTTCTAGCGATAGTGGCGTAAAGTTTAGGCGTAGTCGGCCACTGTCGTGGGAAATGACCTGGGCCTTGAAGTCGGTTTGCCTGTCGTTATCATGGAGAGATACGGTAACGAGGTCGCCTGGCGAGACAGTAAGCGCTTGCGTAATGGCCAACGAAACGCCGGACTCCGTAATATCCAGGGTACGACAGTCCAACTTTCGGCCGTCGCTAAGGGTCAACGAAGCGGGAAGTTTAGCCTCTAGCCGCGTATCACCGCGCGCTTGGTGTCGCTCCCACGCCAAACCGACCGTTGCGCCAAGAATAGTGATGTTGTAAAACGTCCAAATCAAACAAAACAATATCGTATCGAGCCCATCGCTGCTCCATTCGGTGACGCGTGTTAGGCCCAAGGCGAAGCCGCCGAGGTTCAGCCCCAACAGCACTAAGTAAGGCATTGCTGTACCGACGTCAAAATAATTTTCATCGATTTGACGTCCTTTTGGGGTCACAACAAACGAGCCGCGCCGTGGAAAAAGTTGGGCCATTAATGCGGGCAGCATGGTGTAGTAAGATATCAGCGTTTCATAGACCTCCGACCAAAAGGACTGGCTATAAGACTTTTGTATATGACCGTTTGTGATGGCAATATGTATTAAATGGGGAAACACAAAACTTGAAACCATCAGCGCCGATGCTTGAATAATATGTGCATCGAAGTAAAGAAAGGCGAGCGGCGCGGTGAGAAAAACCATTCGCGCGAGACCGTAGAAAAAGTACAGCATCGCGTTGAGGTAGCACAAACGCTGTCCTAGCTTGAGCCCCCGACCGAACAACGGATTGTCGAGCCGAAAAATCTGCGCCATACCAAGCGCCCAGCGCATACGTTGGGTTATTAAATCGGCTACGCTGCCCGGTGACAATCCGGCCGCCTGCGCGATGTTTAGGTAGTCCCCACGATAGCCACGCCTGTGCATTCTTAAGGACGTATGCGCATCTTCTGTCACCGTATCCGTGGCTATTCCACCAACCTCATGGATAACATCGCGACGCATTACTGTACACGAGCCTGAAAAGAGGACGCTGTTCCAGGTATCGTTACAGTCCTGCAAAAACCCGTGAAACAAATCGCAGTCCGACGCGCCGCGGCGCAAGCGTGCTATCAGCGTATTGCGCTCAAACGGACCCGGAGAGTAGAAATTATGGGGCGTCTGCACAAACGCAAGGTTGTCATCGTTGAGAAACCCACCCGTTGTTAAGGTTAAAAACGAACGACAAGGGATATGGTCTGAATCGAATACGACAACGAGTTCGCCGTTGCTGTGTTTCAGCGCATTGTTTAGATTACCGGCTTTAGCATGGACATTTTTCTCACGGGTTATGTAATGAACGCCGGCTTCTTCTGCAAAGTTTCGGAACGCGCGTCGTCTACCGTCATCGAGCACATAAATGTTCAGTTTGTCTCGAGGCCATTCCAGCGAGGTCGCGGCCAGGATGGTCCGCTTTACAATGGACAGCGGTTCGTTATACGTGGGGATGAATACGTCTACGGTCGGCCACGTGCTTTCGTCGTCCGGAAGCCGCGTCGGCTGGCGATTTAGGGGTTGTATAGCCTGAAAATAGCCGAGGAGGACGATGGCGAAAGAATAGAGTTCCGCGCCAACTAATAACGTTGCAAACACAAGATCCAGATAACCCGAGACCCCAGAGCCAAATCCGAGTGTTTCCGTTAGTCGCCAGTACATATAACGACACGAAACCGTGATCGATACAAAAATTAATGCCGCGCCGATTAAGCGACTGGGGTAGCGACTGAGTAATAACGCCACAATAAATATCGCAGCGGACAGGTACAGCTGACTGTGGAGATTTAGTGGAACAGTGATAATAAACGCTAGGATAGTCAAGCTCACCAGCGCAAAGGCAAACCGAATTACATTGCCAAGCAGTGTACTGCGGCGTGGCGAGTTTAGTTCACTGTGGTTCATTTCTACGATCCAAGCTCCTGGATTATTGGTTAACAACAACAAATCCATTTGCCGGTCGCGAAAACGTCGAAAATACGTGTTATACGCGCCATCGTCACGCGCGAACTACAACGCGTGTTGACTTCGTGTCCGGGAAAAAGAACGAATTAGATTCACTCGCGGGAGCGCCTTAGCGCCATCACACGATCTCGTCATTGAGGAGCGAAAAAAGCAGACTGCTACCGTCGGTTAGTTTTAGTGATGGCCTTTTGAGCCTTTACCCTAAATTCTTCTTATTGGCTTCGTTCATATTACGTCTGCAGGTATTCGCGGAAGCAAATAATATACCATCGCGCTTTGAGTGCATAGCGAAATTCGAAGAGCTTTGACTATGTCTTTACAACGTTCTGATTATAATCGGGAAAGACTAAGCGTGGCGACATTGCTGGCAAAAACGATAGATGCAATTGAACAGGCATCAAAATGCATAGAGATTTCCGAGTGTAAAGAAAATCGACACATGTTGCGCTTCTAAAGAGGGCGTTGGGCGAACAGAATGCTCGAAACTAAACCGTTAGCGAAGAGCGCAAAAGCCAAATTCGAGGTTGCTGTTCGCGGCTAGTATCTGGTTCCACGAGACACCCGATGCTGTCACCATGACCCCTTGCTGCTGCCAACGGGCATTCCACAACTCTCGTATACGCCCGTCCACAGGGAACGTTACTTGCCAAGCTTCAGGTTTCGAGTCATTGTTGGACACCTTAACCGTTGCGCAATAGCCGTTAATCCAGTCGCTCGAGATGTCGACTCGTACAGAGAGTGATTTCGCATCGGGCAGCGGTTGCGACGTGGGGTCTTCTTCGGTGATGGGCGGCGATCCAAGCGTCGGCTCAGGCTCCGGTCGCGATACAGCCTCACTGCGATTCGCGCAAAACCCCCACGTCGTGCGTTGAGCAGGTTTTAAAATAGCGTTCCAGCTCTCCCCTGTAGCGTTGAGTACGAAACCCTCTTGGGTCCAGTTCGCACTCCACACGTCACTAACCTGACCATCAACGTCAATGGTCACTTCCCAGCGCTGCTCGGAATTAGTCGGATTCGTTACCGTTACATCGGCGCAATAACCGTTACCCCAGTCCGATTGTGGCGTCACTTTTACGTCGAGCGCAGCGTTAGTCGCTTCATTGGAACCGTTGTCACCGGGCAGCTCCGGGGCGGGCGGCTCGGCGGCGCGCAACTCATCACCTGGCAGTGCGTTGTTGTCTTGATTACTGGAAACTCCCTTTAACTTCAGGAGATGAGCCAATGCGCCGGTAAATGCAGCATTGTAGTCCGTGGCGACTTCGTTTCGTACGAAATCCGTGCGATCGTCGCGCCAATCAAAATCATCGGCACTTGCCGGCCCACCGACCAAGGCGCCCGTGAGTTCATGCGCATTGTCGACTGGATTAGAAATGTTATGAGTCGGTGAATCGTGGGCAGCACGGTGGTGCGGATTGCGCGGTGCGTTAAGTCCGTATCCAACGACGTAACTGGCACCGCGCGGATTGTCACCAAGAATATAATTAATCTGCCCCACAGCAAATCGGCGAAGCGTTGTGGCATAGTTCTGGTCGACGACGTCATTGGCGTATGTCAGAGCGATAAAGGCAGTATTGGCCGCGTAACGGAGCGAGCCCCAGCGATCCAACCACGCTAAACCACCGGCGGTGTAAGTGACGTGGTTGAGCCAAAATTCAAAATGCCTTTCGAGGAATAAATGAAAACGTGAATCGTCGGTGACCCGAGCGAGTAAGACAAGCGCGCCGATGGCGACATTATCCCAGTTGTGCGCCCAGGACAACGGTAACTCGGCGGACATGATGTGTGCGCGACTGTCCGCTAAAAACGATTCTTCGTTGGTCGCGAGATACAACCAGATCGCCGCCCATGCAAGTTCATCGTGAAAGCCGCTAAATGAGCCGTAGAATCCGTTCGCCTCCGTGTAGCCATTATTGCCGCGATAGGTATTGCCAAAGCGATACAAATTCTTTGCTTTGTCGAGAAGCGTCTGCGCGTAATCGGCGTCCGTGTCGCGAAATACAAGCGCTATGGCCGCCAGCGCTGCGGCACTACCCCCGACGACTTCACTACCCCGCGCATCGGCGTCAAGCACATAGGCGGGACGCCGCATCGTCATGTCTTCAGGCGGCCCCCAGAACGCATGGTCGACGGCCGGATTACCGACCTGGTAGACGAAACGATCGTCAGCAGCCGTGGTCGGATCACCTTCTATATAGGCGCTCACCAGATAATCACTAACGAAGCGCAAACTGTTGAGAGCGTGGGAAAGTTCATCTGTTTGAAGATAGGTTTCACGCGACTCGTAAACACTCCACGCCAGCATGGCCGCGGAATAGCTCATCGGCAAGCCGAACTTTACATGGTCACCTGCGTCAAACCACCCCCCCGTTAAATCAAGGCCCACATCGCTACCGTCGCTCAAGGCCGCTGGCTTTCGCCACGGCACGCGCGAAGATTGCTGGGGACCGGCGCGCTGTGCTTCATAGAAGAGCAACGACTTGTGTAGCGCTTGTGCGTAATCGAATTTCAATTCATCGACCTGTTGCGCGGAGACCGGCCCGACTGTACAGCACCACAACACCAGCGCAACGACCCGAGCGTGATATGGGGTTTCTGACCACTTTCGATGATTTTTTTTCGAATGGCTGATCATGCTAAGTCGCTTTTTACCCTATTTTTACCCTATCGGGTTACGAAAAACTGGTGTAAAGACGCGTTCTCGCACCGTCAACCATGAGTTCATAGTATACCCGAGACGGGTGACTGGAAAATCGCGGACGGGAAAAATAATAAACCAAAGTGCTACCTCGGCGCCACATATCGTAAGTAAAATCTTGTCTCACGCAGGTAACAGGGGCCGTTGGCGATCACGACCATCGCACAAGCTATCGGCCGGAAACGGCCACAAAACAAGCTCTCCCCGTGTTAGCGCCTTCCGCTTCCGACTTAAGGGCCGCGGAAAATAATAATTATCCAAAATTGCGCCGGATTTTTACTCAGATTCAAGGCGCGGCAAGTGGCGCATATTGAAATATGTAACACTTGCCGTAACGCAGAAGCTGAGTGA
>CALZJI010000136.1 GCA_945787615.1 uncultured Chromatiaceae bacterium
CATCACGCCGATGTGGGCGGAATTACACCCGGGTCCATGCCGCCGTTCTCTAATACCCTGTCCGAGGAAGGCGTGGTTCTACGGGCGCTTCCCGTTGTACGTGACGGCGCCTTCAATGAACACGTCGTGATGGCGGTGTTTTGCGAAGGATCGCTCCCTGCGAGAAACCCCCGCGACAATCTCGCCGATTTACAAGCCCAGATTGCGGCAAACCAAGCCGGGGTACGCCTGCTTCAAGAACTCGTTGCACGCTATGGCTTGGATACGGTACTCGCGTACATGAGGCACGTTCAGGACAATGCAACGGCCCAAGTCGCTGCTGAAATCGCGCGTCTCGACGACGGTGACTATAGGTTTTCCGATGCGCTCGATGACGGCACACCCATTGCTGCGGTAATCCACGTGCGTGGCGAACAGATGCATATCGACTTTACGGGAACGGGTGCGGAAGTTGCAGGCAACTTAAACGCTCCCCGCGCGGTGACGGTGGCCGCCGTACTCTACGTATTACGCACCTTAGTCGGAGCGCCGATTCCGTTGAACAGCGGTTGTTTAAAACCCGTCCGGTTATCGATTCCCGAGCCCTCTGTGTTGGCGCCCGGCGCGCAGCGTGCCGTCGCGGGAGGTAACGTGGAAACCTCTCAACGAATCGTTGACGTCCTGCTCGGCGCCTTAGGCAAAGCAGCAGCAAGCCAAGGCACCATGAATAACTTGACCTTTGGGGATCAGAATTTCGGTTATTACGAAACCATCGCGGGGCGCGCGGGCGCGACGGCCACGGCCCACGGGGCGTGCGGCGTGCACACGCACATGACCAACACCCGAATCACTGACCCGGAAGTACTGGAGACTCGCTTCCCTGTGCGGTTGCGAGAGTTTTCGTTGCGATGTCACTCTGGAGGCGTCGGCGCACATCGTGGCGGAGACGGGGTCGTGAGGGAATTTGAGCTGCTATCGCCGATGCGCGTATCCATTCTCAGTGAACGCCGGGTTCGCGCGCCATTCGGACTCGCAGGCGGAGCCTCCGGAAACCCCGGGCGGAATTTACACAATGGTCGCGACATTGGCGGAAAGGCGTCGATAGACGCCGCGGCGGGTGATATTATTCGCATTGAAACACCAGGAGGAGGAGGCTGTGGGCCAGTCGGCAAGAAGATCGAAGGCGGTTGTTAACCAACTATGAATGGGCTGGGAATCAGCTTTTTCCTGTACACGGCCGCCATATTCCTTGTCGGCCTCTACAGCACTCTTTCGTTATCATGAGTATGCTCACTCGCTTGGGAATCGTACGCGCAGACGAAACGGGCGCGACCTTAATTGGTAACCGCAACCAACCTTAACGCTAATGAACGAAGGCATATCGTTGTTAATTAACGAAAAAGCTTTTCCGCGAAAAACGTAAAAGCATGTTGGGAGCGAGTTTGGACGTACGCCGAACACGACCCCAACGGTGTGAAAATCCACGGGAGAGCCTGTGGATGAGCGGATAGATCCTATTTACAACATTGGGTGGAGTTAATCATCGAAAAAAGATTAACCCGAATTTGAAGTCTCTGCGTTTATACCTGTAAACCTCACAAATTTTTACAAAATAACGCGGGAGAATTAAGAATGTTACGAACTAAGCTAATCCGGGTGGCCGCGCTTGTCGTATTGACGCTAAGCGCCTGTACATTTCATACGCCCCCCGAAAACCTCGATGTCGCGGTTGCGGAATCGCCCTCTGCCCGCCCGGACGAGCCCGGCAAAGAGTCACTGGGAAGCACCCGCCAACCCCTTCAACCTATTGAGCTTAAAGAGGGTGCGGCCACGGCTAGCCAAGACCCAGATGCCGCCGCAGCGGAAGCATTTATTACACAACAGGTAAAAACTGAACAGTTACCACGTCAACGGCATCCGGCCGTTGCCGAGGCGAAGCGATTAGCGGCCCCGCCCGCAACCGCTAACCTGGCACCGTCCAAGGCCTTTATCAACCCGAATCTCTCTGGCTTACGCCCACCGGCCGAGTCTGTCGACCGCGAAACCTACGCTCACATTGACGAAAATACGATCAAGCGTACCACTGAGCATCCGGTATCGACCTTTAGTATTGACGTAGACACCGGCGCCTACAGTAATATTCGGCGACTGCTAAATGTCGGACGATTGCCGCCCCACGACGCGGTGCGGGTTGAAGAACTCATCAACTACTTTAGTTATGATTACCCGGTACCCGATGAGAACAGCGGACCCTTCAACGTCATAACAGAGCTTGGACCAACGCCATGGAACCCGGCCAGCTACCTATTGCATATAGGGTTGAAGGGTTATGAGCTGCCCAAAGAAGCAATACCCGCCGCGAATTTAGTGTTTCTCATTGATGTATCAGGCTCAATGCAATCACCGAGCAAATTGGAGCTATTAAAGTCGTCGCTAAAACTTTTGGCCAAGGCGCTCCGCCCCCAAGATCGAATCGCGATCGTTGTCTATGCTGGCGCCTCAGGCATCGTATTGGATACGGTAGCCGGTGACCAAAAGGCGAAAGTGCTGGGCGCCCTCGAGGGATTGACAGCCGGAGGCTCGACAAACGGTGGCGCCGGTATCCGATTGGCCTATACCATGGCCGAGCAAGCTTTCATACCTGGCGGCGTCAACCGCGTTTTGTTGGCGACGGACGGCGATTTCAACGTAGGCACGGTCAGTTTCGAAACGCTAAAGAACTTAATCGAAGAAAAACGAAAAACGGGTATTTCGTTAACGACACTTGGTTTTGGAACAGGCAACTACAACGACCAATTAATGGAACAGCTCGCTGACGTCGGCAATGGCCACTACGCCTACATCGACAACCTAAACGAAGCGCGAAAAGTGTTGTTGGAAGAAATGACGTCCACGTTGCACACCATCGCCAAGGACGTCAAAATTCAGATTGAGTTCAATCCGGATCAGGTGGCCGAATATCGCTTGATAGGTTATGAAAACCGCGCTTTGAATCGCGAGGATTTCAACAATGACAACGTGGATGCCGGCGAAATTGGCGCGGGCCATTCCGTTACCGCCTTATATGAGATCGCTCTAGCGGGGAGTGGCGGGGAGCGTATTGATGCGCTTCGCTATCAACCGGAAGAAACAGCTGGCGATCACCCCAACAACGAGCTGGCCTATCTACGACTTCGTTATAAGACACCGGACAGTGAAAAAAGCGCATTGTTAGCGCAACCTATTTTGGTGTCCGATATAATAGATGAACTTAACAATACGACAGAAAGGTTCCGCTACGCAGCCGCGGTTGCGGCCTTTGGTCAACTCTTGCGTGGTGGGAAATATACGGAAACCTATCACTACGACAACGTCCTTGCACTTGCGCGCAGATCGCGCGGTGAGGATACGTTTGGTTATCGAGGGGAGTTTCTAACCTTGGTGAATCTCGCAACTTCGCTGTCCAGTCAGCAGGGGCGTGTCGGAAATTAGGCTATGTTAGGGCCACGGAAAAAAATAAATATCCAACCTTGCTTGTCTTTTTGCTCAGCGTCTGCGTTACGGCAAGTGTTGCATATTCCAATATGCGCCATTCGCCGGGATCTGTCAAAACTGAGCTGATCTAAACGACAATCTATACCCGTGGCGATTGAGATTTAGGTGTTAAGAGTGCGTCATATTCATTTCGTGGCAAGGCGAAATGACGAGTAATAGCCGGACCATTGCGAGGAGTTTCAACGCAGACATGGAATGAAGAGGGCGTGCTATTGACACCTAAATCTCAAACGCCACGGGTATATAGGGCTCGCGAAAAAATAACTTACGATTTTTGCATCCCATCTTCGGGTCATTTTTGAACAATCCTCAATGGCAACATCCTCGAATTAGGCGGGCTAGTCCTGCGGTTTCGCCCAATCGGTTTGTCCAAAAATGGCCCAAATCTCGGCGCGAAAAATGCGAAGTTATTTTTTCGCAAGCCCTAACCCGTGCTTTACTCGTCCTCCATTACCACGACTTCAAAGCACGCCTTTTTTACGACGTCACGAATATCCTCAGGTGAGTTGTTCTTGAGAATATAGTTGCTCGCACCCCATCGGATACAATCCTTAACCACGTCAACGGTGTTCAATGCGGTCAGCATGATAACCAGTGCGTCGACGTCTATCTCTTTTATTTGTTTTAGGGCATCCAGGCCCGTTACCTTCGGCATATTAATATCCAATAACACAACGTCAGGCTGTGTCTCGCTAAATTTAC
Source organism: uncultured Chromatiaceae bacterium (assembly GCA_945787615.1). Taxonomy (GTDB): domain Bacteria; phylum Pseudomonadota; class Gammaproteobacteria; order JAADHS01; family JAADHS01; genus CALZJI01. Next base: position 4,216 of record CALZJI010000136.1, read on the forward strand.
TAATGACCTCCTCACCGTCGGCGGCTTCGCCAACTATTTCGACGCCGCTAATGGAACTACAAACCGCATTTAGCAATTTGCGGATATGAACTTCATCATCGGCTATTAGAATTCGCACTTTTCGTATCACAAGGCTCTCCTTCTAATCCAACCAACCTCTCGAGACCGACCGCGGAAACTCGAACAATCATCTAACTATTAGTTATTTTGAGCAAATATGAAACCGGAAATCTATATCTAACGTTCCTTGATCTGCTAGGAGCCAAAGCTTAGTCTTTCTCTAACACTGTGCCATGCGTAGTTTATAACCTCTGCGATAAATCAATCGCGATCTTTCCACCGCTCCCAAATATCCGCAACTTGAGAGGATAGCGTTGTCGGGTCAAACGGCTTAATAATCACGTCGACAGCTCCGATCTCTTTATAATGTGCGACTTCCTGCGGTTGCACTTTCGCGGTCATAAACACGGCGGGTACATCCTTTAAGCTGGGTTTGTTCTGCAATTCTTTTAGGGTACTGGGACCATCGAGGTCCGGCATCATGACGTCTAATAAAATAAGGTCTGGCCCAAACGCTTCCGCTTTTTCCAGTGCTTCTTTTCCCGAACTGCAAATTTCTAGGGTAAAACCGCCGATGTTCTCTAGCGCAAGGCGAACCACAACTTGGATGTCTGGTTCATCTTCTACGTAAAGAATGCGGGATAACATTTTGTCCATTATAGACTACTCCTAATCGCTCGTTGCCCATCCGACTTTCCAGGGCCTGTCGTTAATTAGCGTCCGGGCATACATCTACACAATGCCGGAAAGACCGCGCTTGAGGTAACCCTATTCGTCTTTGTCGCCACTACGTGTCAGTATCGACCGGAGGGCTTTAAACTTAAACCCATCTGCCCCACTCGGTTTTTCACCGCCTAAATAAGGACACATTTTGGGAGTACGTGTTTAGGAGCACAAATACCATATATAATATAATGTTTTATGAGCTAAACACCAGCCCGGTGGCAAGGTTAATCGAGCTGTGCACTCCTATTTTTCGCCCTCGTTACGTCGCTTCCGAGAAAACGTCGTTGGCTTAACCAATGAATCAGGTACTTACACTGACGTATATCCTATAGTGTATTCAAATATTTCTCTGATGGTGGTGCGCTTCATTGAAGGATTGCCTGTTTATCGCTAATAATGTTATAAAAATGTGCATTACAACTACAGGAGGGGGAAACCATGCAGAGGATTTTAGTAGCATTTGTCACATGTTTGAGCCTTTTCAGCATTAGTATCACGACCGCGCTCGCCGACGATACAGTGATCAACTTACGAGGAAAAAATTGGCTAGGTAGCTTGAATTTGGACACCGGACAGCTCGAATCAATTAAAAAGGCAATGGAAAAAGCATTAAATGCGCCTATCGACTCAGAGCAGGAATGCGGCGAAGTTCGCATGGATTGCATCGTCAGAGCCGCACGGGAATGGACGGTTGATGGGGACAGGTACCGTGAAATGGTTATCCATATCCACACGATTGGACAGGCGTCAAGCGTAGTGGCTCAAGTTAACGGTCAATGGCCCGCCATTTCCACCGCTGAGTAATACGCGCCCCGCGTATTTGGGAGATACGGGTACCTTTGCGGGGAAGAAGGTACCTGTAATCCTAACCCTCCGCTAATACTCCCGTGTTGCAGCAATCCTGGTGTTTAACACGCAAAGTTTAGCGTTGAGCCGCTGAGGATGAACTACGCGCACGACTCAACGCATTACGTAAGTCCTACTACGATGTTCCACTGATCTTGCGTAACCGGCATGATGGATAGGCGATTACCGCGCCGCAACAGCGGCATAGCCTCGAGCAAGGGATGCGCCTTGAGTTCGACAAGCGTTATGACGCGTTTAAATTTTCGCACAAATTTAATGTCGACCATAAACCACCGAGGATTGTCCGGTGTGCTTTTTGGATCGTAATATTTCGATTCTGGATCCCACGAGGTGTGGTCTGGGTAGCCTTCGCGAACGACCTTGGCGAGCCCCGCAATACCCGGCTCCTTGCAGTTGGAATGGTAAAACAACACCTTATCGCCCACCTTCATGTCGTCGCGCATCATGTTGCGCGCCTGGTAGTTACGCACACCATCCCAGTGTTCCGTTTTATCCGGCGCGTTTCTTAGGTCGTCTATGCCGAACACGTCGGGCTCAGACTTCATCAACCAATACTTCATACTCTTTCTTTTCAGCTAACCCATAGTCCTTGCAGTTGCGCCCAGTAATCTCGCAAAAAACAATTCGGTTTTTCAAACAAATTGATGACTGAGAGGGACACGAAGTGTATTTCCGAAGGAACACTCAATGCCCGTACGCTCTTGGGTGCACCGGAGATAGCATTGTATATGGATTCGTCGCCGAAGAAGCTTGTTTGTGAAAGCGCGTGCCGAGCAAAACCGGGTCTATCCTATTAAAAATACCGGCCAGCACTTAGGGCTCGCGAAAAAATAACTTACAATTTTCGCATCCCATCTTCGGGCCATCTTTGAACAACCCTCAATCGCAAAATCCTCGAATTAGCCCGGCTAGTCCTGCGGTTTTGCTCAATCGGATTGCCCAAATCTGACCCAAATCTGGG
>CALZJI010000137.1 GCA_945787615.1 uncultured Chromatiaceae bacterium
TAAGGGCCGCGGAAAATAATAATTATCCAATAATTGCGCCGGATTTTGGCTCAGATTCAAGGCGCGGCAAGTGGCGCATATTGAAATATGTAACACTTGCCGTAACGCAGAAGCTGAGTGATAAAGACAAGCAAGGTTGGATAATTATTTTTTTCCGTGGCCCTAAGGGATACGGAAATAATGGATCGTAAATTGAGTGTTTTTAGTCGTCACCGAGGAACATAATTCAGTACGCTCTAATCAAGCGACATGCATTTATAAGCAATCCAAATGAAGCCGTCTCCGTTAGAAAAAGTAGAAATAGACAAGCCTTTTGAGGAGAAACGCGCCGCGCTCCAACGGCATGACCTAACGGCCAAAGATCGCGTTCGCCGAGAAGTCATCAGTCGGCCCCTAACCGGTGTCCGGGTTCTCGAATTGATACTGGATCCGTTCATTGTGTTGCTTACTCTCTACTTGGCGGCGTTGTTGTATGGGGTAAAGGTCGATACTAAATACCTTGTACTGTCAATTGTGGCGTTTCTAACGTCATATATCGTTTTTAAAGAAATGAACGTATGCCGTTCGTGGCGATCGGGGGGAGTAAAAGCGCAAACCCGGCACACGCTTCTGGCTTGGCTCATCGTATTGGGCATTTTGATGCTTATCGCCTACGCGACGAAGACCTCTCAGTTGTTTTCCCGACCGACGATGTTAACGTGGGCATTGGTTACGCCACCGCTATTGTTGGCCGCTCATTGGGCAACACGGAAGCTCCTACTCGTTTTCGGGCAATCTGAGCGGTTTAGCCGCTCGGCAGTCATCGTGGGTATCAATGATGTGAGCACGCGCCTAGCGGATGAAATGCGTACAGATCGACACCTCGGTCTGATGTTCGAGGGATTCTTTGACGATCGGGTGGTGCACAGGGTAGACGGCGAAGTGAGCGATCCACATCTGGGTTTACTTAAGGATTTACCTGACTACGTAAAAAATCACGGCGTTGATGTTATTTATATTGCGTTGCCAATGGGGCAACAAAAGCGCATCCTAGAGCTTTTAGACGGGCTGCACGACACTACGGCCTCCATTTATATCCTACCGGATTTCTTCATGTTTGATCTCATTCAAGGCAGGATGGACGACGTAAACGGAGTTCCCGTCGTTGCTGTTTGTGAAACACCTTTCTATGGCATTAACGCTTTTCTTAAGCGTATCAGCGATATCCTCTATGCCGGCCTGATCTTAGTGGCTATCTCGCCGCTGCTACTCATTATAAGTGTTCTTGTTAAAGTGAGCTCCTCCGGTCCCGTTTTATTTAAACAACGTCGCTACGGCTTGGACGGCGAGAAAATAAATGTCTACAAATTCCGTTCTATGACTGTTTGCGAGAATGGGGATGAGGTCACGCAGGCGAAGAAGGACGACCCGCGCATAACCACAGTTGGAAAATACCTACGTCGTTATTCGCTCGACGAGCTACCGCAATTCTTCAACGTGTTACAGGGGCGCATGAGTATCGTTGGCCCGCGCCCGCACGCCATCGCGCACAACGAGATGTACAGAAAGCTCATAAAGGGATATATGGTGCGGCATAAAGTAAAACCAGGAATAACGGGTTGGGCGCAAGTCAATGGCTTACGCGGTGAAACACAAAATGTTGATAGAATGAAAGCGCGAATTAACTATGATCTCGATTACTTGCGAAACTGGTCGTTGTGGTTGGATTTCAAAATTATTGTGGGTACGGTACGACTAATGTTTAGGGATCGGAACGCCTATTAGTGTACAAACCGGCAACCATCGGCGAATTAAACAGCAGTCGACTATAGCAATGGCAATAATGGCGTTTGAGGTTGTATTGGTCGTGTCTCGATGACTGTTCGCTTCCTGATGTCGCTTAGGGTTCGCGTCATAATTAATTCACATTTTGGGTGTTGAGGCGCTCGCCTGGCAAGGCGCAAAAACGCCGGAATATAAATATCTTTCAAGTTTTTGCAACGCAGCCAGGCGAGATGGATCGACGTCCAAAATGTGAATTAATTTTGACGCGGGCCCTTAAAGACGGTTTGTTCTAACTGCGCCATGGTACGCGTAAGGGCGAACCTGCGGCGCAAACTAAGCGGCCTGGGGCGCACGTAATACAATGACGAACAAGACGCAAGAAGACTTGTTTTTTGTCCGCGCTCGCTAACCTGGACGAACGTACGTACGCAGGCCGAGCCGCGATGAGCAGGTGAAAACCTTATCACCTCGTAGAATTCGTTGGATCAGTAAATTTAAGAGAATGTGACGTTACGCTAATGGCCGTGAATTTAGGGCGGAAACGGGTATTGGTGACGGGGGGCGCGGGGTTTCTCGGGTCTCACCTGTGCGACCGTTTACTTGCTGACGATTACGAGGTGCTATGCATTGACAACTTCTATACGGGAACCCGCCATAACATCCGCCATTTGTTGGGCCACCCGCGCTTCGAGATGCTGCGACACGATATAACTTTTCCACTTTATGTCGAAGTCGATGAAATCTACAATTTCGCTTGCCCCGCGTCGCCCGTGCATTATCAATTTGATCCCGTGCAAACGACCAAAACGAACGTGCACGGAGCTATAAACGCGCTGGGTTTGGCCAAGCGCCTAAATGCTAAGATATTTCAAGCATCCACAAGCGAAGTGTATGGCGACCCCGTCGTGCATCCTCAACCGGAATCCTATTGCGGAAATGTTAACCCCGTCGGTTTTCGCTCCTGCTACGATGAGGGCAAGCGTTGTGCCGAGACATTGTTTTTCGATTATTATAGGCAGCACCAGTTGCGCATCAAAGTCGCGCGAATCTTCAATACTTACGGTCCCCGCATGCACGCGAACGATGGACGGGTCGTCTCTAATTTCGTGACCCAAGCGTTACGTAACGAGGATATTACGATCTACGGCGACGGGGGGCAGACGCGGTCTTTTTGCTATGTATCGGACCTCATAGAAGCGTGCGTTGCCCTAATGGCTACAGCGGACACATTCACTGGGCCTGTTAATCTTGGTAATCCTAGCGAAACCACGGTTAGAATCCTTGCGGAAACGGTGGTCGAACTCTGTGGATCGCGTTCGAAATTAGTGTATAAAACACTGCCCAGCGACGATCCGCTGCGGCGGTGCCCAGACATCGCGTTAGCGCGGAAGACCTTGAATTGGCGGCCGACCGTAACATTAGAGCAGGGGTTACGCGCAACCATAGACTATTTTGAAGAATTGCTGGGAGGCCGTTCGCCTGCGAGATAGAGCGGTCTCAAGCGTAGGCTTCTTTGGCGCGGTTGACACCGGAAGGTTGAATTCGCTGGAAAATCCACAAAAAGTCGTATAGAATTCGCGCAAAATTCAAGGGTTGGTTTGACTGGCCGTAGTAGTCGGGAAGTACTTTTGGCTAAGGAATACGTATGTTGCAGATAGAAGACGTTAAAATTGGAATGATCGGATTGGGCTATGTCGGTCTACCGTTGGCGGTTGAGTTTGGAAAACAGTTCCCAACACGCGGCTTGGATGTCAACGCAAAGCGTATCGCAGAGCTGCGGGCGGGCAAAGACAGCTCCTTAGAAGTCGAACCGGAGGAGCTGAGGCAAGCGAGCCAACTTACCTTTACAACCGATCCGGAAACACTCCGAGACTGCAACGTTTACATTATCACTGTACCGACACCTATCGACAATCATCGGCGACCTGATCTATCGCCGCTGGTTGGTGCGAGCCGTACGGTAGGCGGATTACTCGCGAAGGACGATGTCGTTGTTTTTGAATCCACTGTTTATCCCGGCGCAACGGAAGAAGTCTGCGTCCCCATTTTAGAGCATTTATCAAACCTTGAGTATAATAAAGATTTTTTCGTTGGCTATAGCCCTGAGCGAATAAACCCCGGTGACAAAGAACACCGTGTTACGACTATCCTAAAGGTTACGTCGGGTTCAACGCCTGAAGCGGCTGAATTTGTCGACATGCTGTATAAAAACGTTATACACGCCGGAACCTATAAAACCACGAGTATTCGCGTCGCGGAGGCGGCAAAAGTCATCGAAAATACGCAACGAGACGTCAATATTGCGCTGATTAACGAACTCGCCCTGATCTTTGAGCGGTTGGGCATCGATACTTTGGAAGTGCTCGAAGCGGCGGGAACAAAATGGAACTTTTTGCCATTTCGCCCGGGGCTTGTGGGAGGGCACTGTATTGGCGTCGATCCTTACTACCTTACCCACAAAGCCCAAGAGATCGGTTACCACCCGGAAATGATTCTCGCGGGTCGGCGTCTCAATGACGGCATGGGTGCCCACGTGGCCGAGCGCGTCGTGAAAATGCTGACGCAAAAACGCATACACGTGGTCGATGCCAATATTCTCGTAATGGGGCTAGCCTTTAAGGAAAACTGCCCGGATATGCGTAACACGCGGGTTATTGATCTAATTAATGAGTTTAAAGGGTATCACGCCAACGTTGATGTCTATGATCCATGGGTGGATCCTGACGAAGCGAAGAAAGAATACGGTTTTGCACCGCTCGTCGCGCCCGAGAAAGAACGATACGATGCAGTTATTCTTGCCGTGGCCCACCGCCAATTCGCCGAAATGGGTATAGAAGGGATTCGCGCGTTTTGTAAGACACCGTCTGTCGTTTTCGACGTGAAATATCTACTACCCGCGGACCAAGTCGACGGCAGACTCTGACGCAAGCATCTGGCAAGTAGGAACGAGCCTGCTCGCGGTTACCGCGTATTATCGCGAGCAACTGCGTCCCCGCAAGAATTGCAGGATGCCTTGGTATATTGCCCACTTTTTAGAGCACTGAGCAAACAATGAAAATACTCGTTAGCGGAACCGCCGGCTTTATCGGCAATAGTCTCGCCATGCGGCTCCTAGAGCGAGGCGATGAGATCATTGGTGTCGATGATGTAAACGCTTATTATGATGTAAATCTAAAAGAAGCGCGGTTGGCCCGCATCAAAGACCATGAAAAATTCACCGAGGTGCGGGTCGGCGTTCAAGAGCGTTCCGCCATGGAGGCGGTATTTAAGAAATATCAACCCCAGCGGGTGGTGCATCTGGCTGCCCAAGCAGGGGTGCGTTACTCGTTGGAAAATCCCCACGCCTACGTTGATAGCAACCTTGTCGGATTTATGAACATTCTGGAAGGCTGTCGTCACAATGGGGTAGAGCATTTAGTCTATGCCTCAAGCAGCTCCGTGTACGGTGCCAATACGAAAATGCCATTTTCGGTGCACGATAACGTCGATCACCCGGTGAGCCTATACGCGGCAAGTAAGAAAGCCAATGAGCTAATGGCCCACACGTACAGCCATTTGTATTGCCTACCCACCACGGGTTTGAGGTTCTTTACGGTGTATGGGCCGTGGGGTCGTCCCGACATGGCGCTGTTTATCTTTACCCGTAAAATTTTAAACGACGAGCCTATTGATGTTTATAATTACGGCAAATGCCAGCGTGACTTCACGTACATCGACGATATTGTCGAAGGCGTGGTACGCACGCTGGACAGGTTGCCCGAAGCCAACGACGAGTGGACAGGCGAAGCTCCCGACCCTGGGACCAGCGCGGCCCCTTACCGGATCTATAACATAGGCAACCACCAGCCGGTTGAGCTGTTGCGGTTTATTGAAGTCATAGAGAACCGCGTGGGCAAGAAAGCCACGAAAAATATGCTACCTCTCCAACCAGGCGACGTACCTGCGACCTACGCTAACGTTGACGACCTTATGTGCGATATAGGGTTTAAACCCGGGACCCCCATCGAAGAGGGCATTGAGCGCTTCGTTAAGTGGTATCGTGATTACTACGATGTTTAAGGGCCGCCGAAAAAAATAATTATCCAACCTTGCTTTTTTTTGCTCAGCTTTTGCGTTACGGCAAGTGTTTCATGTTCCAATATGCGCCACGTGCCGCGCCTTGAATCTGAGCAAAAATCCGGCGCAATCTGTGGATAATTATTATTTTCCGCGGCTCGAATTGCGGTGCACCGCCGAAGGCAGGGCTTTTTCTGTTTAGATCTGCGTAAAAGACGTCCCAGAGTAGGGTAGGTGAGCGTGTCCTGACAGCACTCGACACCCACGGCTTACGGCCGTTGACGCCTGGACAACGTCACTAAACCCGCCATACTATTGCCCTACGGGCAAAACACCGAACGGCGGGCCAATCACCATGCAGGCAACCAATTCGTTTAAGTTCGATATTATCCACCATGGCGCCGTACGGGGCGTTACGGGCTCATGCCACGAACTGCGTACCAAAGATGGCGCAGGCATTCTCATTGATTGCGGCTTGTTTCAAGGCGCGGAAACCTCACCGGACGGTGCCCGTTCCAATAAGTTAGAAGTCGAATTTCCCATTAAGCATATCAAAGCCTTAGTGGTTACCCATGTGCATATAGATCACGTCGGACGGATTCCATATCTGTTGGCCGCGGGATTCGAGGGTCCTATCATATGCAGTGAACCGTCTGCTTACCTCTTACCGATGGTCTTGGAAGATGCGCTTAAAGTGGGTTTTACGCGGGATGCCCACCTGATCCGGAGATTTTTAGGGCTGCTAAACAGGCGTCTCGTTTCCCTAGCGTATAATCGTTGGCATGAAATCTATAGCGGCCGCTCGATTTCCCTCGCCGTGCGCCTTAAGCCGGCGGGCCATATTTTGGGGTCAGCATACGTAGAATGTCAGATCGGTCGTGGGCGTGACAGCGAGAAAGTGATATTTTCCGGCGACCTCGGCGCGCCGTGGGCTCCGCTACTTTCAAGGCCAAAGCCGCCCTGGAGCGCCGATGTGGTGGTGCTCGAGAGCACGTACGGGGATCGAAACCACCCCAACCGCGGTGCCCGGCGTCAAACATTAAAGCGCGCCATTGAGCATGCGCTGAACGATGGCGGGACGGTATTGATACCCGCCTTCAGTATCGGACGCACCCAAGAACTGATTTACGAATTGGAAGGTATTATTCACGCTAAGCGGACACGCAGCGTTGCCAAAAAGCGAGCGTGGGATTCCTTGGAGATCATTGTTGATTCGCCCTTGGCCGCGCGGTTTAATGAAGCGTATAAAAAGCTGCAGCCTTTCTGGGATAAAGAGGCAAGGCGCCGTGTTACTCGCGGCCGTCATCCGTTGTCGTTCGATCAGCTGACGACGATCGACAGCCATCGTGACCACCTACGCACCGTAAGTTACCTCGAGAAAAGTGCCAGACCGGCGGTGGTGATAGCGGCCAGCGGCATGTGCGCCGGTGGGAGAGTGGTCAATTATTTAAAAGCGATGCTTGGCGAGCCGCGCCATGACGTGGTTTTTGTCGGTTATCAAGCGCGTGGCACTCCGGGATACGACATCCTAAAATACGGCCCCGAAAACGGTTATGTGGAACTGGACGGCGAGCGTTACACGGTCCAAGCCCGCGTTAGTACGATAGGCGGTTATTCAGCCCATGCGGGGCAGAAGGACTTAGTAAACTTCGTCGGGCGTATGCGTCGCGCTCCCCAACAAGTCCGTCTCGTGCACGGTGACGATGAAGCGAAGCAAGCGTTAAAACTAAAATTAGACGGCGTGTTATCGAACACAGACGTCGTAGTTGTTCGGACAAAGTGACTTGCGCATAACGTGTTTTGGGCCGGTAGCCTTTATCTGTTAACAGCGCTATGGAACCTGCGTTGCGAGATTTAGGCCGCGCGTTTGTTTTTCTAGGCTCCTGATTTGGGGGGTTCAGGATTGTTTTCCGTCGCGACGTCTTCAGTGCGTGACGAATTGAGGGCTTCTTCGTTTTCTTGCGTCTCGGCGAGCTCTACGCTGTCTAATTCGTAGTAATACCAGTAACCGTACATCTTACCTCCTGCTATGTTTTTGTGTTGACCGTAGAAGTCTATTAGGGTTTAAAGATCGTTTGCCTTCAACGAGCGGATTAGTAGGCGTTCTCTCCTGTGAATCCCCGGAAAGCTGTTAAGAAAACTATTTTGATGTCTAGCCATAGTGACCAGTTGCGGATATAAGCTAGATCATATTCAATACGACCACGCATTTTATCGAGGCTTGTCGTCTCGCCTCGCAGTCCGTTGATCTGTGCCCAACCCGTGATGCCGGGTTTTACTTTATGACGCAGCATGTAGCCGTTTATCAACTTACGGTATTCTTCGTTATGGGCAACTGCGTGAGGACGCGGCCCCACGATAGACATATGGCCTTGGATAACATTAAAAAACTGAGGTAACTCGTCCAGCGACGTTTGTCGTAGCAGCCGGCCGAACGGCGTGATGCGATCGTCGTCTTGTGTCGCTTGGCCGATATTCTCACCGTCTTCGCAAACCGTCATGGTGCGGAATTTCCAGACGATAATCTCTTGACCTTGGAGTCCGTAGCGGCGCTGTTTAAAAATGGCGGGCCCGGGCGAGGACAGGCGTACTCCCGCGGCGATAATCGCCATGGGGAGAGCAATAGCTATTAGTATAAGGCTAGAGAGAATGACGTCCTCCAAGCGCTTGACCCAACCGTCAACGCCGTAGAACGGGGTTTCATGAATACTAATGGTCGGTAATCCGCCAACGTGGCCAAACGTCGTATTCATGAGATTGTACGTAAATAGATCGGGCACCATGTAAACGGAGGCCGTCGTATCGGCGAGCTTGGTAATGAGCTCTTGAATCCGCCTCTCCGCACGCATGGGAAGCGTGATATAGATGACATCAATTTTTCCTGCGCGTGCTCGCTCGATCAGTGCGTCCAGGTTCCCAAGCACGTTGTGGTACCTCGTGTTTAGCGGCCGCGAGCCGGCCGGGCAGCGATCATCGTAAAACCCAATTACTTCAAGCCCCATGCACGGCGCGTTATCGAACGTGTCGGCGAGTTTAACGCCTATATCTCGCGCCCCGACAATCGCAACCACGCGGGTGTTAAAGCCCTGTTGGCGCAAATACCCGACCATGAGATGGAGCGTACCGCGCCATAGCGTGAGCGCGAGCGGAGCGGCGAGAAACCAGCTAAGAATGAGTTGGCGAGAATAGTCCTCGGATGTCTTTGTTATATAGGCCAATAAAAGCAGTCCTAAGATAACGCCAAGCCAGGCCAACCATGCCTGTAAGACTTCGCTCTTCAAAGACGCGCCACGCCACGATCGATAAAGGTCATAGAACTGTGCAAAGAAAACAAAAAGCCCCGCAGCACAGGCTACCGCCAAGCTGTATTTCTCCTGCCACATGGCGCCGTATAACCACGACAACAACCATAACGAGCCCCCTATTAACACGATATCCAATAGGCGGAATAACGCCATGAGCTTCGAGCTGTGTTGACGCACCAAGCCCCTAACTGAGCTTAGGCCAAGTTGTGTTCTAGCTGGCGGTGCCGTTAATTCGGACATAGTGGTGGGTTTTTTCCGTTAGTGTTATTAAAATATCTTTTTTTTCTCAGAGCGCGTGTAGGAAAGCACTGACGCTTAATGTAAGCGTTAGCTGAAAAAGCGACTTGTCGATCGTTTTTCAGGTCTAGGATTTCCCAGCTTTTAATCCCTTAAGCAGAATCCATACCAGTTGTAAGTACATGGTGCGGTTTTTTTATAATGTTATGAATACTAAATAAAAAAGATCAAGATAAAGGGGGCGAGAGGTCGCGTCGGTGTGATGTAAAAATTGCTTTTGTAAGAAAAGGCGACAGGGGCCGCCTGCAGGGGCCGCTGGCGCGTATTGAGCGCTAAGGTTGCGTTTCGCGACAGCGTTTATTCGGGTTAGTAGGGTCGACGGTGAAAGTGCGCGTTAGTGCTCTTAGGCATCGGCAGCTAGAGAGCTTAGGGCCACGGAAAAAAATAATTATCCAACCTTGCTTGTCTTTTTGCTCAGCTTCTGCGTTACGGCAAGTGTTGCATATTCCAATATGCGCCACTTACCGCGCCTTGAATCTGAGCAAAAATCCGGCGCAATCTTTGGATAATTATTATTTTCCGCGGCCCTAAATCTCCTTTAATCGCGGTTCGTCCTCTTCCAAGGAGCGGGCGTTTGTCTCGATTTGCTCTACGTTGTCCATCGGTTTTTTTACGGCGATACCCATTTCGCTGAATTTACGCGCGCCCGGTACAACCTGTCGTTCAAATGAGCCCACGGTACGGTTGTAATTTTCGATCGTGCTATTGAGGTGTTTCCCCAATTTCGCAAAATGACCGGTAAAAACCGCGAGACGCGTATGGAGTTCCATTCCCAATTGGCGAATATTTTCAGCGTTCTCTGTCAATTGCTCTTGCTGCCAACCGTAGGCAACAGCGCGTAACAACGCCACCAAACTGGTGGGTGTGGCGAGAATGACTTTTTGCGTCAATGCATCATCCAGTAGTGTTTTGTCTTCATCCAACGCGGCGCTAAGGAATTGGTCTCCCGGGATGAATAACACCACAAAATCCGGGCTGTGTTTGAACTGGCTCCAATAAGCCTTACCGGCCAACTCCCGTACGCGAGCGCGCACGTTGCGGGCATGTTTAACGAGAAATTGGTTACGCTCGTTATCATCGTCTGAATCAACGGCGCTTAGATATGCATCGAGCGGGGTTTTGACGTCCACAACGATCTCCCGCCTACCGGGTAGGCGAACAACCATGTCCGGGCGGAACGACCGGTTTTCTTCAGTGTGATGTTCTTGGGGGTAGAAGTCACAATGCTCAACCATCCCCGCCAGCTCCGCGAGCCTTTTTAACGTAATCTCTCCCCACTGGCCCCGTACCTCAGGACGACGTAAGGCCTGAACAAGGTTGCGCGTTTCGCCGTGAAGTGATTGCTGAGTCAGGGCCATGCTTTCCAAGTGGCGAGTAATCGAACCATAGGCTTCCTTGCGCTCCTTCTCGATAAGACTAATCTGTCGTTCTGTTTTGGCTAGCGCCTCTTTTACAGGATTAACCAGGCCCTCAATGGCTTTTTCCTTTTGGGTCAGTTCACCCTCCGCTTTAACATGGTGCTGTTTGAGGTTTTCCTGTGCAAGCTTCAGAAACTCATTTGAGTGGTGTTTTAACGCTTGGCTCGCCAAAAGACTAAAGGTGCCGGTCAGCTCCTCGCGGGCCTTGTCTAGTGTGGCAAGCTTTTCTTCGGTTGCATCACGCTCAATGTTCAGCGTCGTCGTCAACACGGCATTCTCTTCGCGCAATCGTGTGATTTTATGACTCGCGCCCAAATGAGCCAACATCCAACCCACCCCACCCGAGAACAAAGCGGCAACAATAATTTCAGCGATGTACGTTGTTGACTCCATACCCGTCCTGTCGCTCATGGGCCGTTCGCCGACGAGCGATCGCCCAGAAACAATTCGATTAGAGCAACTCCTCTTTTTCTCGTAGCCGCTTGAGAAATTGCTGTGATTTTGAGTCCGACGTCGTGTTAGTGTTCCAAAGCTCCAATGATGGATTAGACACGCAAACGCTGAGCACAGACCGCATCCGCATTGCCCGTCCAAATTTGCTCCCGGCGATCGTGTTGCAAGCTTGTGCCATGGGGTTGGTGGCGCTCGAGACTGTGTTTCACAGTCTCTTACGCCTCTCACAACAAAATCGAATGGGTCATCGCTGCTCAGCCGTCCTATCGATCCACGCCATTATATCCGACGGCTGGTTCACGAGCCCGTCTGCGCCCCAATTCTCGGGCGCTTCGCCATCGCCAATATACCCAAACAAGGCAACCAATGTGTGCATGCCCGCATCGTTACCCGCCTGAATATCGCGTTCGGCGTCACCCACGTAGAGGCACTGCTTGGCCTGACTGCCCGCGGCTTTACAGGCAAAAAGAACTGGCTCCGGGTGCGGTTTCTGGCGCGCCGTGGTATCGCCGCTTACCACCACAACCGCTCGCTGTCGTAACCCCAATTGTTCTATCAACGGGTCGGTTAGCCACGACGGCTTATTAGTGACCACGCCCCAATTCATGCCGCGCGTTTCGATACCTTCGAGAAGCTCTCCCATGCCCGGAAAAAGCGTCGTGTACCGTGTTAAATTGGCTTCGTAGATGTCGAGAAAACGCTTTCGAAGCACGTCAAAGGCCCCATTATCCGTGTTCGTTGGAAATCCCAAACGCAAAATCGCGCTGGCGCCATGGGATACATGGGGGCGAATCATTTCATAAGGTAATGGTTCGCAGGATTGTTCCTGAAGCAATAGGTTGAGCGTAAACGCAAGGTCCGGCGCAGTATCGGCAAGTGTACCGTCCAAATCGAAAAGAACAGTACGAATGTGAGGATTTGTTGGCGTTACTGCCATCTTTCGCGGCAAGTTGATTAAAACGTTCTCCAAAAAGGGGTCTTATAGAAGCGAGCCTGCTCGGGAAACGTGCATCGACAAATCGCGAGTGAGCTAGCGCCTACAACATGGTGCTCAAGTTTAACGATTCCCTCCTCTTGTCGGGATCACAGCTAAATCGTAGATTTTTGGCGCGCTTCGATGCGTAACAAACACCGGTTAAAACCGAGCATGGGCCAGATAGTTCACGTCTATGTCGTCCGTCAACGAATATCGTTTCAGCAGCGGATTATAGGTGATGCCTTTGATTTCCTCTAGGGCCATGCCTGCCTGGCGAACCCACGAATCTAGCTCGGATGGGCGGATGAATTGCCCGTACTCGTGGGTGCCTTTAGGCAACATATTCATCACATATTCCGCGCCAACAATGGCCAATAGAAAGGATTTGACGTTTCTATTGAGTGTCGAGAAGAAAACGTGACCGTCTTCTTTTGCCAACTTCGAGCAGGCCGCGACAACGGAGGCAGGATTTGGCACATGTTCCAGCATTTCCATGCACGTAACTATGTCAAAGCTCGCCGGTTGCTCTTCAGCGAGTTCTTCGACCGTAATGCGACGGTAGTCTACCTCCAAACCGGATTCGAGTAAGTGGAGTTTAGCGACCGAAATGGTCGCCTCGCTGGCATCGATGCCCGTGACCATGGCGCCCGTGGAGGCCATCCCCTCGCTAAAGATCCCGCCACCACAACCAACATCTAAAATTCGCTTCCTGCCTAGGCTAGCCCGGGTATCGACAAACCGAAGTCGCAGCGGATTAATGTCGTGGAGCGCCTTGCATTCACCATTGGGATCCCACCATCGCGGTGCCAGATCAGAAAATTTAGCGAGTTCTCGCTGGTCAATGTTTGGGGCTGGATGTGTCATGGCGCAATTATACCGAAAAATCGTCCGGTGTAACCGCTTAACTTGAGGAACCGCTACGCCGAAGGGAACGATATCGCGTTATTGAACGGTGACCTGGGGGGTGCTCAGCGGATTTCCGGCGTATAAGGGCCACGGAAAAAATTATTATCCAACGTTGCTTGTCTTTCCGCTCAGCTTCTGCGTTACGGAACGTGTTGCATATTCCAATACGCGCCACTTGCCGCGCCTTGAATCTGAGCAAAAATCCGGCGCAATCTTTGGAAAATTATTATTTTCCGCGGCCATAAAACTAATTTTGCATCGATAACGAGCCACCGATCCGCTCTTGAGTATGGAACAGGCCGGTGACGAGAAGCTCCCCGTCAATCCTTTCTATATTAAACGTCAGAACTCCGGTGTAGTTCCTCGGTTGTGCTTCGTTCGACTTAAGCAGCGTAAGGTCGAATGCAGTCTGTCCAATGGCCATGTCATCGACGCTGCGCCATTTGACTTGATGCAAGTGCATCAAACGTACCGAGGTCGAAGTAAATAATGTTTCGTAATCTTGCTTTATTTCCAGAAGATTTTGTCGGTTATTGGTGCGCGCGGTGCCTGCGAAAATGGACAAGAACTCAGTCAAATCACCTGCTTCATAAGACTGCGAGAATCGGCTTAAAACGATATTAAGATCTTCCTCGCTAATACCGTTGATCGTCTGAGGGTTGTCCTGCGCTTGCGCCGGTTCCTGAGTCGACGCCTCTACGACGGAAGCCGGATCACTCACCAGTTCTTGCGGAATCGACGCAATCGCATTGTCTATTGCGTTCTCACTGCTGCTAGGTGTTTGGTCTGTATCACGTTCGGTGGGTCTCAAAGTCGTATCTGCACCGCTGTTAGGGTCGACCATCCGCTCGCTGACACTTCTCGAATCGACGTTTTGAATATCCGTTTCAATTTGGCTTAGTAGTGTTCGCAACACGGGATGTTCGGCGTCGACCGATAAGCCGCGTTTTGTCGCCGCTAGCGCATCGTTGTACCTCCCTTCCTTCAACCGAAAACGTGCCTTCTCTTCATAATGATCCGCGATAACGCGAAGGCCGAGTAGCGCATCCGCGTTTGTTGGTTCCTTAGCTAGGATTGCTTGATACGTTTCGAATGCATTTTCCCCTGCGGGCAGTGTTAGCCGCCAATTATCTAAATGTTGCTGCGCTTGCACCAACAGTTGGGCTACAGAGAGGGTTAGCGAGCCGTTAGAGGAGCTTGGCTCCGCGATCTTCGTTTTAACTCGTTTGTCGCCATTCGCGCTAGCAATGGTACTACTGTCGGCGATAGCAGATGTCCGTGAAGGTGATCCGGGAGATTCTTGTGGGAATGCACGTGCCGCGCGTTCGTCATTGGTAAATTGGTGGGTTTCGGCGACTGCGCCTGAACCATCGACCGCGTTTGATTCAGGGCGAACGGCGCTAACGTTTTCAGTTACCTGGAGTGCTTGCGATGCGCTCTCGCGCCCGCTTTCCGATGTTTCGAAGAGTGGCGATCGCGCGAGGCTCTCATTCTGAACGGATCCGAGGTTGGTTGCCTCTCTCGTGAGCTCATCGAACAGCCCATCACGAGATTCAGCTACAATCCGAACAAGGCCAGCGACGCTTGCAACCGCTATCATTGTCGCCAATGCAAGCCTGACTCGGTTATGTTTGGTGTTTTTTTTATCACTTTCCGTAGCGTTAATGGCCACCCGTTCGGTATGATCGGTTTCTAACCGTACTAAATTACCGTCAAGCGGCTGGTAAGTTAGCGATTTGACTTTGCTATCTTGACTCCACTCGCGTTGTTCGCGTGGTTCTTTAGGAGGAGTTAGTCCTTTATTCGTCTCGCCGAGAAGCTTCGATAAATCTTTATCGTACCTTCGACGTAATTTTGGGTCTCGTAGAACAACGTAGGCTTCGTTTAGGCGATTGACGCAGTTATGACTGGTGGTCGATGTTTGGTCAAACCAGTAAATACTGCGCAACCAAAGGTAGTGATCGCGTATTTGCCGGTCGCTTGCGCCTTTGGCCAGTCCTAAAACGCGGTAGTGAGTCGCCGCGGGCATATGCAGCAGATGCTCCAACAAATACGTCGCAGCGCGCACAACTTCAGCGTTACGTTGGACTGTGTCGAGTTGCAGCTGATCTCCCGTTTGTGTGTCACGCGTTTCTTTTACCAATTCTGTCAAATGCTGAAGGATATTCGGTAGCTCTTCGGGAAGTGCCTCATTTGGGTCCGAGAGTTGAGCGTGGGGGCTACCGTATTTGCGAAGCTCTGCGATTAATGAAACAAGTGAGCTGGCCGCCCCCATCGGGGGCGTTGAGATACGGTGCAGAGCTTCTTTTGCGTTCATTGTTGATGTCTGTTGTCCTTAGCGTACTCGAAGATTAGAAGTTAGGGTTAGGCCCGGTATTGGCTAAAGCGCTTTATGTTTCGATGTGCAAGTCACTCGAGCAGATTTCTGGTCGCAAGTGCCAGGCAGTTCAA
>CALZJI010000138.1 GCA_945787615.1 uncultured Chromatiaceae bacterium
GCCCCGTCGGCATCGAAATCCGCCACGACTAGAATGTGGCGTTGGCCTTGTAACGCTTCCCACAACAAGCCCACGGCGGCGTCGATTCCGCGAAACAGGTCATAAGAATGCAAGTGCTGAAAGCTGCGTTCCAATTCACGGCTCGAATGAACACCTCGCCCCGCGTACACGCGCTTGAGAACGGGATTAATGTCATTGGGTAACTCAGACCCATCCACGGTGCATTGCCGACGTATGATTTTTGTCATTATTATTGCTAAGTATTTCTACACGAGACGGCGACCACTATGTGTCAAGATAGATGGCGCTGTCAAGTTGATGCTTACGTCGGACTAGTGTTTGTGATTAATATGGAAACATCAATGAAGCCTAATTCCCGGCGTGGCCGCGTCGATAAGATCACGAGTCACGCGACGCGGTAATAGTTCCGCTTCTTAACAGAGTTTCCGTGATGAGCAAGAAATACTGGCCACGTACGGCGGTAGAAGCCGGCCATTGTCGGATGCTCCGTGGTCGCGCTATGTTAGCGCGGAAAAAGGTAACGCTTACCTATGATATAGAGCAAAAGGGATACTAGCTATCCTACCAGGATAAATTTCACGCTACAGACGACAAGTTGACGATACCTGTCCGGTTTTATTTTTACCCTCAGCTTATTAACTATGAGAGGGATCATTGGTTTTGGTATCCATGCCGGTGACGTGGATGGGCCCAACCTTTGTCGCATGTTTAACGCTGTGATATCGAGAATGGGTACGCCGAAATATCTCAGCACTGACCACGATCCCTTTACCTTTCATCGCTGGTACGCCAATCTGCGAATGCTGGAGATCGACGAAATTAAAACGGTGCCGCGCGTTCCAGTGTCGCATCCCTTCGTCAAACGGCTTATTGGCAACCTGCGCCGCGAGTATCTTGATCAGGTTCTGTTTTGGAATGTTCACGAATTAGAAAAGAAGCTCGATGCATACAAAGACTACTATAGCGGTTACCGTGCCGCGCTGAAGGGTGAACCGCTACTAAGCGTCGCCGGAAATGATGTGCTGGGTAAGGCGAACATCGATGATTACCAGGGGAAATCACATTGCTGAGGACTGTTTCAAACGCCGATGGCGGCATGAGTGTTAATTCGCCATGAACACCTAATTGAAATTACTCAAGAATTGGCATATGCTTAGGCATATGCCATTTTCGAGGTCCATAAACAATGCCAACAGTACGCCATGCTCGTTTATTCCGTAACGGGCGCAATCAAGCGCTGCGTATCCCCAAAGAGTTTGAATTGGAGGGCGAGGAGGCAATTATACGTAAGGAAGGCGATAAACTCATAATAGAACCGGTAACAAAAGGCGGATTGCTTCAATTATTAGCCACGCTCAAAGCACTTGATGAAAAATTTCCCGATGTGGATGAAGGATTGCCGCCGCTGGATGATATACAGCTGTGAACGATAAACAGCGGTACCTATTAGATACCAATGTTCTCTCCGATTTGGTTCGTCGACCGGCCGGTATAATTACGAAGCGGATTGTCGAGGTGGGCGAAGACAATATATGTACTAGCATCATAGTGGCTGCCGAACTTCGTTTTGGTGCTGAAAAGCGTGGCTCTTCACGCCTTAGTAACCAGCTCGAGTCAATCTTATCTCACCTAGACATCTTGCCTTTTGAGGAACCTGCCGATCAATATTACGCTCAAATACGCTACCAACTAGAGAAGCAAGGCACCCCGATTGGCCCCAACGATTTATTGATCGCAGCGCAAGCACTTTCACAAGGGCTGATCATGGTCACAGCGAATATTGAAGAATTTTCCCGCGTAACGGAGTTGGTTGTGGAGAATTGGTTGAATGGTTAAGCGGTGTACTTGCGAAAGTAAAGCCCCCTGTCCATGGCGAAATAGGGTTCAGGCCGCCAGCGGCGTTTGAAACAGACCGGGGCAATGTGATTTCCACCGGTATTTATCAAGGTTTGCCTCGCCCAGCACGTCATTTCCGCTGACGCTTAATGGCCTCTTACCCACCAGCGCGGCGTGAACACGGTAACCGTTATAGTAGTACTGGAAAGCGCCGAGTTTCTTCTTTAGATCGTACCGATTCCAGAATAATAGGTGATCAAGTTATTCATGCGGCGCCGTTCCGATGAGTCGTTCGATGAACGGATGCGATGTAGGAACGCGGGGGATTCGAAATCAGTTGAGCAATGCGTGGACAACCATAACGGGGATTGCGTTGTTTCACTTCAACGATTGCGCGAATCAGTTCCTTGGACGGACCTTTTGGTCCGGGCTTGGCTTTTCGTCGCGACGAGAACAACAGGTGATATTTTCGCTTAACCAGGATCTTATGAAAGTGCAGGAAGGTCGACGGCTTGAGGATGACGTGACTTTTAAAGAGACGTTTTGGGTTCATGAACAGCGACCAAAACCCGAACAGGAATCGATCCGAAACACAGAGGTTGGGCGCTCGCCGTCGGGTTCGATTAATCACAATGAGTTGATATTCAACCAGCAGGCTGTCGGCGACCACAGCCCGTGTGCCACTGGCCCCACTAATTTCGCCAGGGTGAGATCTTGGATCTTAGAACGAGCCAAAACGGCGACGGCGCCGCCAGAATTGTCGTAGTGTACTGGAGTCTACACGATAGGCAACGCCGTTGGCGCCATAAAGTTTAAGTTCAGCGACGTGACCCTGTTTAAGAAGTGCCGGTAATGACGCGAACCAATCGCGGTTCATCGCTTCAAGGCTGTGACACCACGCGCCGTAATCACCGTTCTGGATAGCCTCTTGCAGCGAGGGTAACACAACCAACGTCTTACCCCGTTTCTTGCCTTGCGCTAACCATTGGTCCGCTGTTTTCGGCACATTGTCCACGGGCGTACCCGCCAACATCGCTAACCCTCTTCCCACAGGCTCGTCGCAGTAAACGCGCTCCCAATGGGCATCCACCCCAGGGCAGCTGCCGCCCCCCCAAAACCATACGCTATTGATGGTCAGTGCGCCACGTTGTTCACGCAGCTTATTAACCTGGCTGGAATGAAACAACATTTGAATTTCGTTGAGCAAGGGATGCCAATTGCGCCCCCTCTCGCCAGTAGGTAAGAAATCCAGGATGTTGTGCCCCACCACCTCGGCAAGATCGTAAGTTCGTATGCGCGGGTCATGCGGAAGACGCAGATACCACCGTGTCGGCCGGAGTGCGTCCAAGTACCAGCCATCCACCGCAAAAAAACGATTGAACTCCTCGGCTAAAGCCAGGGCTTCATCAAGCTTTATATCGATGTGCGCCCCGGGAAACAAAATCAATTGACTCCGATCAGCCCTTAAATGAACGGGGTCAGCCCGCATCCACCACCCATCGTCTTGTTTGCCGCCATCAGCGAGACGGGTCACGGCCCCCAGCGGCAGATCACGGGAAGGATCGACACTAACACCGGCTAATTCGAACAAGGTTCTTTCCAACCCTGTGCTCAAGCCACCCTGCGGTTGGGCACGAGATAATAAATGCTCAAGCTCCTCGATCGATGTACGATTTACTGATTTGTTCCAACGATCCGTTTGCTGAGGACCAAACAATCCCGGCACAACCAGGTGTAATTGACGATCCGCGGCGAAGGAAGATGGCATCGGTACGCTATGCGTTAAAAAAAGCGTAAGTGTATCACGGCTGGACAACGGTCAAGCGTTGCTCGTTAAGACTTGGCAGGACCAAAACGTTGCCGGCCATGCCCGCCTTGTTCCTAGGACGATCGACCGCGCTGAACCGGCGATTACCCACATCAACGCGGAGTTCGATCCGGATGTGGCACGCTCTCTTCATCGCGAAATGAGTCGTGGACGTCGATCGAAGAATAATAGGGACGTGCGGTAACCCAGGTACGAAATAACCCGGGCTACGTCTGGGTAGTCCTAATTCCCTATGCCGGCATATGGAGCGAGCGAAGGCCGCGGTCTAAGGGCTGCGGAAATAAATAATTGTCCAAAGATTACGCCGGATTTTGGCTCAGATTCAAGGCGCGGCAAGGGGCGCATAATCGCTTTATGTAACCTTTGCCGCAACACAGAAGCTGGGCCAAAAGACACGCAAGATTGGATGATTATTTGTTTCCGCGGCCCTAACAATGGGTACTTCACAAAATCGCTTAGAACGTGGGTTGGCCCCCAAACGCATCCAAATCCCAAGCGAACGGATCGAGTAGACTGCCGTCCAATTGCGATTGGCTCGCGGAGGAGGACGTGGTGGTGTTCTGTACCGACTGAAACGCAAAGTTACTCATCGTGTTAGCGCCGACCCAAGTGGTGTTGATGTCGTCGGTTCTGTTCCAAGGGACCGTTGTGCCGTCCAATGTCAACTGGCCATTGACGCTGCGAACCGGTTCGCTCATGAAGAATCCGCCCGCCTGTCGCCCCTTATATCCCGCGCTGGCAATATGGGAAAACGCTTGTTTTTCGCCTATGCCGGTATAAACGGTCTGGCTGCTGCGAAGCTCATACCCGATAACAGGGAGCGTATTGCTGCAAGTGAACGAGCCCCCTCCTCCAGTGCATTCCCAGGAGGTCCAATTACGGTAGGCAAAGCTGTCTCGAAACGCCAAGCCGGTAGAATCGGTTATATCCAGTGTCTGTGAAATATCGATATTGTACATGCCGTCTAAGTCTGTCGCGTTGGACTTGGCGAAGTTCCGCTGAATCAACGCCGTGGTCTCAAAGCCCTCACTCAAGTCGCGAACAACGTGTTTGGCGGCAAGACCTTGGCAGTCTTGAGCCGCTTGACCGGAACAGGCGGTATCACCCGTTGTGGCAAAAGGGGTGTAGGTCTCGGCGATGAACGACAGTTCCGCATTGGCGCCGCTCAGGGAAGGATCGCCCATCGCGCCTTGTTCCGTCAGGATGACGCGGAAAAAGGTTCTCGAACCGTCGTTGATCTCCTCTTGGAGGAATCCGTCGCCCTGGGCAAGGGTTCGACACGAAATTCCGGGCGCATTACAGGATGCGCTCGTATCGATCACCCCCGCCGCGAAAGCTTGCCCGTCTATGGTGCCGGGACCGATGGTCCAGCCATCGTAAGCCACCGGTGGCCCGGCTAGCACTACGCCGCTGATAAGGACTAACAACAACAGTAATCCGCTTGGGATGACGCAACGTTTCTTTTTCACAGGGCGCTCCTAAAAGAATTGAACAAACCTAATCGAGTCAACAACGGCCCGCTCTTCGAGCCGCTGTTATTTCGACCACGCTTAAGCACGAGCAACCTGTGTGCCAAGATATATTTCTATTTAAATCATATACTTAAAACCATGGTGCTGTAAGGCTACTGAGTTAATGTAAGGCGCACCGACACTTCTTCTCGAGATCTGAGGGCCACGGAAAAAAATAATTATCCAATCTTGCTTGTCTTTTCACTCAGCTTCTGCGTTACAAGTGTTACATTTTTCAATATGCGCCACTTGCCGCGCCTTGAATCTGAGCAAAAATCCAGCGCAATTTTTGGATAATTATTATTTTCCGTGGCCCTGAACAGCGTCAGAAGGTGGCGTTAGCGGTTCTTAGGGCGTTCAGGCCACGCGTCATTTATTTTCTCGGCCGCTTATCCGGGTGTTCGACTAAACGGTCGTTGGTAATGTAAGACGAGATAACGGTCAAGGTTCGCGGCCACCCTACGTATGCGCTTTCCTGTCACGGGCGCGTCCCTGTGAGAAACCCGGGCTATCCCGCTCACGGATGTTCAACCGGTCGAACGCAATATGCGTTATTCCTTCTGCCGACTACGGCTAAATTCCAACGTTGCTGAGGGAGGACGATGCTATACTTGTACGTTTCGACACCAACTAAAAGCCCATCATAGAACGGGCGAGATTTACTTGAGAGGAAGGTTACCTTGCCATTGACGACTGTGTACCGCGTTCGCAATTGGGTGGCTAAGACGCCGCGTATTCCTTTGGCTGTGTTCTTTCTCGTTGCCCTTCTCGTTGCTGGGTGCGGATTCGATCCCACGTCCGCCGAGTATGACCAAGTGAGGTACGAGCAATTACAAAAAACCAACTGCGAACAAATGGCCTCTTTTGCCTCCACCAAGCTGGCATCGGATAATCCACAGAGTTACGAAGACGTGCTCGATCGCTGCCAAAAAATGCAGGCCCTGAACTTCGAAGAGTACCGAATTGCCGCCCAGCGCGCCCGAGAGTCCGGTGAATGGGAACTGGATCCGACGCTTTTAACTGAAAACCAGTAAGACCCCGACCCCTAAAACCTAGCAAAAACCAATGCTGTAACAAAACTGTAACCTTTCTGTAATATTCTCTTCATTCTGTAGCGTTAAAATAAATCTCTAATCAGATTAAGGATATTTTTGTAGATGAAACTCAGAAAACTTATCGCCGCGTTCGGGGCCTTCACCATTGCCGCGACCACCGGTAGCGCCGTCTGGGCAAGCGCCAAGGTTGATGAAAACCTGCCCGAATATCAGCGCGCTAGCGGTGTCTCAGGTAACCTCTCCAGTGCCGGTTCGGATACGCTGGCCAATCTAATGACCATGTGGGCGGAAGAGTACAAGCGTGTTTACCCCAACGTAAACATTCAGATTCAAGCAGCAGGCTCATCGACGGCCCCGCCGGCGCTGACAGAAGGTACGTCGAATATGGGCCCCATGAGCCGTAAGATGAAAAGCAAGGAGGCCGCGGCCTTTGAAAAGAAATACGGCTATAAACCGACGCCCATTCGCGTGGCCATCGACGCCTTAGCCGTTTATACACACAAAGATAATCCGCTTGACGGTCTGCACATTGCTGATGTCGATGCTATTTTCTCCGCGACGCGAAAATGCGGCGGAAAGAGCGACGTAACGCGTTGGGGACAAGTCGGCCTTAGCGGAGATTGGGCCAACCGAGATATCCAACTGTTCGGCCGCAATTCGGTTTCAGGAACTTACGGTTACTTTAAAAAGCACGGATTGTGTAAGGGAGACTTTAAGGCTAACGTCAATGAGCAACCGGGATCGGCTTCCGTGGTCCAATCCGTTAGCGCGTCGCTAAACGCGATCGGTTATTCCGGGATTGGCTACCGCACCTCGGGGGTTAAAGCGATACCATTGGCCAAGAAAACCGGCGAACCTTTCATCGAAGCCACCACTGAAAACGCGGTTTCAGGCAAATACCCGTTGGCTCGCTTTCTTTACGTCTATGTCAACAAAGCGCCCAACAAGCCCCTCCCCCCGCTCGAGAGGGAGTTTATAAAAATGGTTCTTTCGAAGGCAGGACAAGAAGTCGTTGTTAAAGACGGTTATATTCCCGTCCCGGCGAAGGTCGCCGAGCGCGATATCGCTAAACTGGACTAACACCTCGCTCCTTAGGCGCCCCGATATGCGGGGCGCTTTCCCCTAAATCCTTTTACTTCTACTATTCCGTCAGTTACCAAGGCGAAGACCAAGCGAGGACCATCGAATCTGGTGAGGAATGGGGCTAGGCACACCCAAACCTGCGCGACGAGTGTGTCAGGTCGCTATCGCAACGTGACCTACGGTTCAACCGTACTAGCAAGGGTAGACCGCTACCGGCCAACACAGCGTCGTAATATTTATGTAATATATGTTGCACACGATGCTGTTGCTGTAACATGTCGATCATATTTGATGGGTATCATGCCATAAAATGAATAATAAAGCGCCCGACTCAGCCCGTGCTTCTAACTTAAAATCCGACACTTACCTTCGCTGGCGCCTGATAAAAGACGCGATAGCTTCGCGGGTAGTGGGAATCGGTGGGATGAGCGTGATCATTTTCATCGCGCTTATTTTCTTTTATCTCGCCTACGTGGTGTTGCCCCTGTTCAAATGGGCGACCATCGAACAACTCACCAGTTATTCCTTAGCCAACAACAGCGGTCAAACCGTCCACTTGGCCATGGAGGAACAAACGGAAATCGCCGTACGCTTTAGCGATGACGGCCAAGTGACTTTTTTTCGAGCCCAAAGTGGTGCCCTGATTCAACAAACGCGCATTGTCGTTGAATCTGCCGACGTGACCAGTTTCGGCGCGGCGGACCCCTCCCAAGCACTGGTCGGCTACGGGTTGTCCGACGGCACGGCGATCGTTTTCAAACATCACTATCGGGTAACATTTCCAGACGGGAAACGCGTTATCACGCCCGAAATTCGGTACCCGCTGAGTGAAACCGCGATCGAGATCGACGACGAGGGCCAACCGCTAACCAAGCTCGCCTTACAAGACAACGAGGAAGAAGCAACCATTGCCGCGACAACAGCCGACCACCGCCTAATCCTCGTCCACTTGTTGAAGGAAACCTCTTTTCTAGATGACTCGGTCACGCTTGAACGAAGCCTAGTAACGCTACCACAACCCTCCCACCCCGTTGATTACATCCTGATCGATAAGAACCAATCTAATCTTTACGCCATTGCCGAAAACGGTGAGATTACAAGTTACGACATCAGCGACAAAGAGGAACCGCGGTTTGTGGAACGCATTCGCGTCGTACCGAACGGCGCATCGATCACCGCCATAAAGTTTTTGACCGGCGATATTTCTATATTGGTTGGTGACTCATCGGGTTCCGTGACCCAGTGGTCATTGGTCCGGGGCGAAGACAACATATCGCGCCTTACGCGCATTCGTGACTTCAACGAAAATACCGCACCGATCGCAGCCATCGCGCCGGAATATGCGCGCAAGGGTTATCTCACGGCTGATAAAAACGGACACATTGGCATTTTCCACACCACCGCACATCGCACGCTTCTGGTAGATAAGACGAGTAATACTGCGCTCGATCACATCGCGGTCTCTCCAAGGGCCAATGCAATGTTAACTCACGGCCATAACGGAGAGATAACGTTCTGGCGCATAGATAACGAACACCCGGAAGTCTCCTGGTCATCATTGTGGGGCAAAGTCTGGTACGAAAACTATAGCGAACCGGCTTATATCTGGCAGTCGTCGTCTGCATCGGATGATTTTGAGCCGAAATTCAGCCTGGTTCCCATCACCTTCGGCACGCTAAAAGCAGCATTTTATGCGATGCTGATCGCAATACCGCTGGCACTGTTCGGCGCGTTGTATACGGCCCAGTTTATGGCGCCGCGAATGCGGCGCACCGTCAAACCCAGCATTGAAATCATGGAAGCGCTACCAACGGTGATCCTCGGTTTTCTCGCCGGTCTGTGGCTCGCACCTTACGTTGAGAAGCATTTGCCCGGGGTGTTCGCAATTTTAATCATCTTGCCCGTTGGCATCCTTCTCGCCGCTTACACCTGGTCGTTGATGCCGCGCTCGGTGAGATTGAGAGTGCCTGATGGTTGGGAAGCGGCGTTATTGCTGCCCGTGATCATTTTTATCATCTGGGTATCGGTAACATTGAGCCCCGCACTGGAAGCGTTTCTATTTGGCGGTGATATCCGCTTATGGCTGACTAACGAAATGGGTGTTGGTTTTGACCAGCGCAATGCCATTGTCGTGGGTATTGCCATGGGGTTTGCCGTAATCCCAACCATTTTTTCCATCGCCGAAGATGCCGTATTCGGGGTGCCTAAACACTTGGTGCAAGGTTCCCTCGCCCTCGGCGCGACGCCCTGGCAAACAATGATTCGGGTCGTATTATTGACCGCTAGCCCGGGGATTTTTTCGGCAATCATGATCGGATTAGGCCGGGCTGTGGGTGAAACCATGATTGTCCTCATGGCAACGGGAAATACTCCGGTGATGGATTTTAGCCCGTTCGAAGGTCTGCGTACCCTCTCGGCCAACATCGCAGTGGAACTCCCCGAATCGGAAGTGGACAGCACTCACTTTCGTATTTTGTTCTTAGCGGGATTGGTGCTGTTCCTTTTCACCTTTTTTGTAAACACATTGGCCGAGCTCGTCCGCCAACGGTTGCGCAAAAAGTACAGTACGCTCTAACGGCTAGGCTATGACGAACATACGCGATTGGGTTAACAGTGGAACACCATGGGTATGGATGATCGCCGGCGCGGTCAGCCTATCGCTATTTATGGTGTTCGGCGTACTGGCGTTAACGGCAGCACGGGGTTTGGTGTATTTTTGGCCCAAGGACATTGCGGAATTACATTATACCGATCAAACCCACCAGGAAATTCGCCTGATAGGGGAAATACACGGCAGCGAAGAGGTCCCCCTTTCTCGGTTAACAAGCGCCGGCGTTGACGTTGACACCGACAAGGACCCTGTTGCCCGTTTTCTACTCAAGACCGGCAATCGCGACGTCTTAGGCACTGATTTCCGATGGCTTATCGAGCCGAACATTAGCCAACAGGCGTATCCAGAAGGTTTGATAATCCTGGAGCGCCGCGAATGGGGCAACGCTTATGGCTACCTCACGGCAGTTAAAGAAGACGGCCTAATCGTTGCGCGCGGCGAGGATGCCTGGCCCGCCTTCCAGGAGCGTATAGAGCGCGTTTCGCAGCTGCATGAGCGCATCCGCGATATCGAAAAAGATGAAATCGGCGCCATCAATCACGGCTTGGAGCAACTGCGCCTGGAAGAGCGGCGACTGGAACTCGCCGGTGATAAGGATACCAAGAAACGCGCCACCATCGAAAAGGAGCGCAGCCGACTACAAGAGGCCTACGGCGAACTCGAACAGGAATTGACGCGGTTATATACGGACAGCAATCGAGACAACTATACGCTGGAGATCATGGACGGTCGCGAGATAGATTTACCCATTGCGAAAGTGGTGCGCGCCTTTCGCCCCAACGCTATGGGCACCTCCGCCAAGGTTCTCCATTACGTCGCGAAAATCTGGGAATTTGTCTCAGACGAACCACGTGAAGCCAACACCGAGGGGGGTATCTTTCCGGCGATTTTTGGCACCGTGTTAATGGTCATTATCATGTCCATTATCGTCACGCCACTCGGCGTGGTGGCAGCGGTCTACCTGCGTGAATACGCGAAACAGGGTTTTACTACGCAGCTTATTCGCATTGCGGTCAACAACTTGGCCGGTGTTCCCTCTATCGTTTACGGTTTATTCGGCCTAGGTTTTTTTGTCTACTTCCTTGGCGGCTCCATCGATCAGATTTTTTACCCGGAGGCGTTACCCGCGCCAACGTTTGGAACGGGAGGAATCTTGTGGGCTTCACTGACGCTCGCGATATTGACCCTTCCGGTGGTAATAGTCGCCACTGAAGAGGGGCTGTCCCGGATTCCTCGGTCTATTCGCGAAGGCAGTCTCGCCTTGGGCGCGACCAAGTTCGAAACGCTATGGCGTACCGTTATCCCCATGTCTAGCCCGGCCATCATGACGGGCCTCATCTTGGCGGTAGCCCGCGCCGCCGGTGAAGTGGCACCGTTGATGCTAGTGGGGGTTGTCAAACTCGCGCCTTCCATGCCGTTGGACACCAATGCTCCCTTTCTCCATTTAGACCGAAAATTCATGCACTTAGGCTTTCATGTTTACGACGTTGGCTTCCAAAGCCCTAACGTTGAAGCTGCACGGCCATTGGTTTACGCAACAGCGCTACTTCTTGTGGTTGTTATAGTGGTACTTAATTTAGCTGCTATCGCGATACGCAATCACTTGCGCGAAAAGTACCGGAATCTCGAAAGCTAATTGGGCAGGTAATACCAACAATTACGAATGTTAGAACAATACGCACACGATTTAGGCACCAAAATGAACGAGACACAAACACGCACTCACGGCATCAACATCGATGCGCTTAGTCGCGCTCCACAGACATTGAGTCTCGATAAGGAGGAAACTGCGCTCCAAGTCGCAGACCTGAACCTCTATTACGGTGAAAGCCACGCCTTGAAGGGCGTAAATATGGTCATCCCGCGCAATCGCGTTACCGCTTTCATTGGCCCTAGCGGCTGCGGCAAATCCACGCTACTTCGCTGCTTTAATCGCATGAACGACCTTATTGACGGCGTACGAACCGAAGGTGAGGTCTTGTTGGATGGGAACAACATCTTTGATCGAAGCGTGAACGTAGCACAATTGCGACGCCATGTCGGCATGGTATTCCAGAAACCGAACCCCTTTCCAAAATCCATTTACGAAAATGTTGCCTACGGATTGCGTATCCAAGGCGTTAAGCACAAGCGCGTATTAGACGAAGCCGTGGAGCGCGCATTAAAGGGGGCCGGATTGTGGGATGAAGTCAAAGACCGACTCCAAGAGAATGGTCTTGGCCTATCCGGAGGTCAACAGCAACGGCTGGTGATCGCCCGCGCTATTGCCATTGAGCCTGAAATCTTACTGCTTGACGAGCCCGCCTCAGCACTCGACCCCATTTCAACCCTAAAAATAGAGGAACTTATTGCCGAGTTAAAGGATAACTTTACCATCGTGATTGTTACCCATAACATGCAACAAGCAGCGCGTGTATCGGACTATACGGCATTCATGTATTTAGGTAATCTTATCGAGTACCGAGACACCAATACGTTATTTACGAATCCAGCCAAGAAACAAACTGAAGACTACATCACTGGGCGCTACGGCTAAGGTGTCTACGTCGACACGACCAGGAGAAGACTATGGACAAACCCAATATCGGCCACCATATTTCCAAGCAATTTAACACGGAATTGGAGGATACGCTAAATCGTGTTCTGGCAATGGGCGGTTTAGTGGAGCAACAGCTTGACGATGGCATCAAGGCCCTGATTGAAGGGGATGCAGAACTCGGCAGACTGATTACAACGCGAGATTATAAGATTAACGCGCTCGAAGTGGCTATTGACGAGGAATGCACCCAAATCATCGCGCGACGCCAACCCACCGCCAGTGATCTAAGGCTCATTATGTCGGTCATTAAGACCATCGCGGACCTCGAGCGCATCGGCGATGAAGCCGAACGTATCGGCCGCATGGCTGTCGCGTTCAGCCAAGCTGAAGGGTCGAAAAAACATTTCGCCGGTATCGAGTCAATGGGCGAGCAAGTCAAACAGATGTTGCACAACGCGCTGGACGCCTACGCTCGTATGGACGCCGAAGCCGCCGTGGACGTCTGGCGTCAAGACCGAAAAGTCGATACGAAGTACGAGAATATTACCCGCCAGCTCATTACTTATATGATGGAAGACCCGCGCTCCATTCCGTGGGTGCTCGATGTACTGTGGTCAGCACGAGCGCTGGAACGCATTGGCGACCGCGCCCGCAACATCTGCGAGTACATCATCTATTTCGTGAAAGGAAAAGATGTTCGCCACACCAGCCTCGAACATATGGAGAAAGAAGTGCGTTAGTAAACGGCCTACTTTAGCCC
>CALZJI010000139.1 GCA_945787615.1 uncultured Chromatiaceae bacterium
GGATTTTTACTCAGATTCAAGGCGCGGCAAGTGGCGCATATTGAAATATGTAACACTTGCCGTAACGCAGAAGCTGAGTGAAAAGACAAGCAAGGTTGGATAATTATTTTTTTCCGTGGCCCTAAGCTTCGGTCATCGCCTGCCGATATAGGTTCTTAGGGCCGCGGAAAATAATAATTTTCCAAAAATTGCGCCGGATTATTGCTCAGATTCAAGGCGCGGCAAGTGGCGCATATTGGAATATGCAACACTTGCGGTAACACAGAAGCTGAGCAAAAAGACAAGCAAGGTTGGATAATTATTTTTTTCCGTGGCCCTTAACATAGATGGCTCAGCACTTAACCTTTGTAGACGTCTCTTGTTCAATTGGTCATAGGCCTATTAGGTCCTTTTACAACCTCGGAACCCCTTTTTTGAACTTTCCTCACTGAACCGATGATAGGAAAATTGTTAAATGCCGGTACGCCCCATTGTGCGCGCTATAACTCCGTAGACGCATTGTTAATAGGCGGCGGTCGCGCCGGCATCAACATACTCCAAATCTTTGACCTCTATGGTTGGCTACATTTGCATGGGGTCGTGGATAGAAACGAAAACGCAGCGGGTATGCAGCTGGCAAGATCATTGGGAGTTCCGACCTATCTCGACGTGCCAGATGCGTTGACACGATTCAAGGGCGACCTCGTCATCGACGCTACCGGAGACAGTAACGTCGCGTCAGAAGTGGAGCGTTTTTGCACCCGCGCGAGTAAAGAGTATATCTCCAGCAAGAGCGCCAAGCTGCTTTTCCACCTCGCCCACACCCACGTTAAGGAACGGCAGGAAATCCAAGAAAAATCAACACGGGTGGAAATGCTGAAAACAATGTTGCAGATATATCAAAAGTTGGGCGAGCAACCAGCGGGCGACAGCCTGCTTAGCCAGGGTATGCACGGTTCGGCGAAATTCGTCGTTTCTCAAAAAGCGATTGCACTGGAATGCGACAAAGAGAAATTGCGGATTCTTGGCGGCCTAGGCTTGGAAGAACTGCCTACGGCGCTACCCGAGCAGTTATTTGAAGGCCTCATCGATGTCCTTCGCGATGAGGCCGATGAGCCTGTAATCGAACTCAGCTCTCCTATAAAACTGCCCAATATCCCAGGCCATTTTGAACTCGCTGTTCCATTGTTTATTGACGGAAACCTCCGCTATTTACTACTTTTCCAAGTCGAGGGAAGACTGTCCGAATCCCATCGAGGCTCCCTCACGACACTGATTTCGCACCTGCAACACGCCCTGGAGACGGAAAATCGCCAAAGAATGCTGCTAGAGCTGGCGTACCGGGATCCACTCACCGGCGTTTATAACCGTCGTTTCCTCGATGAACGATTGCACCAAGAAGCGGATCGTTTTCAACGTACCCATCACGGCAGGTTAGCCGTTATGTTTATAGATCTCGACCATTTTAAATCACTAAACGACCGCTTTGGCCATGTTGCGGCCGACCAGGCTTTGCATAGGGTCGCCCAATCAGTCCACGAAAAATTGAGATCCTATGACGTTCTCGCCCGTTACGGTGGGGACGAGTTCGTGGCATTGCTCCTAGGCGTGGAAGAAGAGCACGCAAGACAGATAGCTAGACGCGTATTATCCGTAGCCTCGGAACTGCAGGCGGAGCACAATGACTCTACCATATACGGTCAACTGAGCCTCTCAGTAGGGATTTCGTTAGCGGAAACGGGATCAAAAATCGATACAACCGAGCTGCTTGAAAGCGCCGATCAAGCGTTATACAAGGCGAAAGAAAACGGCCGCAAACAATTTTACATCAATAACTACCGAAGCAACTAAGGGCCGCGGAAAATAATAATCACTGTTTACTCTTCACTCGTATCGAGCCAGTTTTCTATTTTTAAGTTGGCGACGCGTTTGAATTCTTTGACGTTGTTCGTAATGATTGTTGCTTCCAGGCTATATGCATGTGCCGCGATTAGTGTGTCTAAAGGGCCAATGGGTGTTCCTTTGGACTCAAGTGCTACACGTATACTTCCATAACTTGATGTCGCGAGGTTATCAAATGGCAGGCATTCGAATTGGTAGAGGAAATACTCCAGCTTTGCTTTATTAGAGGGTTTCTTTAGACTCTTGGCTATACCATATTCTATCTCAGCAAGGGTAATCGCTGAGATAGCTATTTCTCCGTAATCCCTTCCATCGACGTGACTTAGTATGCGCTCATAGCCAAGTTTTCTATTCAACAGGTAGATACAGATGTTTGTATCAAGCAAATAAGTCATTCAATTTCGCGGGAATCTGAAA
>CALZJI010000140.1 GCA_945787615.1 uncultured Chromatiaceae bacterium
AGTTCCGGTCAGTCATTTTTCTCTTCCGTCGGGAATCGATATGGTGTTTCATCCAGGAAAGAAAACGACAAAAATGTTGCAAGCAATGCCACGGCAAGGACAATGCCCGCCGGCATAAAAATCATAGGAATCCCTACGACTATCCAAACATCCCTAATCATTCTCTTGCGCCGACGGTATTCAGGCGTCGCTCTTAAGCGAATCCACTTATTGGCTCTTTGATCATAGATATACATGATCCCCCCTCGCGTCATCTACCTTACGTCCATGTAGTGCTTGTCGTCACAAGATCACGACGACTTGAGGCCGCCTAACCGCCGTTTTTCCTGGAGGTCGCGGACCTCGAACTCATGAAATGCGTACGCTAAGGAACGAGAGCTTGCGCTCCGTAATTTTAATGTAAACATACGTCTCGGCCATTGTCGATATGTAAGCGGTCTTTGATAGGTATTTGTTAAATTCCGAGCGCAATGAGCCTACCAACATCCAATCGCCTGGCAGAATCACGCCGTGAAAGCGTAGCGAGACCGTTATGCTATGCCCGTGCTGTGATAAGCTGTACTGGGAAGGAAGCCATGTACGGCGCATGGGCCGCAAGCTGAAAAAATACGCCGCCGGAGAGTGGGCAGCGTAAGCTCACCCTATTGTCCCGTCGGCCAGAAACAACGATTTACCCTCCATCTTAAGGGGGCCACGGCCAAGCGCGCCCTAGCCCGACAATTAAGGGCCACGGAAAAAGTAATTATCCACTTGCTTGTCTTTTTGCTCAACTTCTGCGTTACGGCACGTGTTGCATATTCAAATATGCGCCACTTGCCGCGCCTTGAATCTGAGCAAAAATCCGGCGCAACCTTCGGATATTTATTATTTTCCGCGGCCCTAACCCGTCGCCCGTGTTACGTTTAAGTATTTCGTAAACCTTTAGCCTCGTGAAGAATGACCGATAACGCTTTAGCAAAACACTATTGAGCAGCCGATGTTTCATTTACTACCCCTCGCTCTCTTCAATATTGGGGGTTTAGCCAGAGAGGACGCGCAACAGCTATGGACCACGAAAAACGCCGACACGAAAGAAAGAACATTAATAAGGAGAACGTTCCGGGCGAGTTTCGATTAGAGATCGATGGAGAATCGTTCTCTCTTAACGACCCTCATGATGTCTCAATCTCCGGAATGGGGGTCGGTTTTAGCTATCCCGTTGAGGTGGACACGCCTATCAAAGTTGGATTCCAAGCAGAAGACTTGGAGCTTTATGTTCGGGGGAAAGTCGCGTGGTGCCGTGAAAGTAAACCAAACGAAATCCAAGGTGGCGCATTCCGGATTGGCATCGAATTCGACAACGAACGAGCGGACCATAATTGTCTTCTTTTTATGGCATTAAGATCATCTCTTGACACTTTCGATTAATAAAAGAGCGCATCGTTAAGGAACAAGAGCGCCATTCAGGAGAGCCGGCGTTCTAGCGCATCACGCAAATCGGACGCGTTGACTTCGCTTCCTCTCGACATACCCATCGGGAACGGATTTCCCCGAAAATTGCGACTACCTCGCAACATAATCCCGCTAATCCAATGCCGCCGCACCGGCGGGGTACGCAATAGCGTAATGGTACCGCGATAAAACCCTATAAAATGTATTTTGGAAATGAACAGACAACTGCTAGGCTATGAGTAGCAACGGTGTGACGATGGCTTCTGGGTAATATAACGCGACACCTCGGAATTCTCGGAGCAATGGCCAATGAACCAAAAGGGAACATTACGTCGGCTTGATGTTGATGGGCTAACGGTATCAATATGCGTTGTTGTTATCGCGCTTACTCTATGCATTTCATATCAACCGGCTAAGGCCTCGGGCATACAGCATCCCGTAGAACAAGGCGTATTCCTCGTCGCTACGCGTGATCTCGCGGATCCGCGGTTTCGCCACTCCGTCATACTGGTCACAGATTATGGGAAAGACGGCACGGCTGGCCTTATCATAAATCGACCCACCAATATCTCGCTATCTGAAGCGTTGCCTAGCATCCGGTCACTGAAGAGCCATGCTGGCGAGCTGTTTTTCGGAGGGCCGGTACAACCCAGCTCAGTATCGATTCTGACTGCGTTAGACTCCGAGCGGAGAGGCATGAAGCGTGTTCTAGACGGTGTCTTCTTTTCCATTAACGCCGACACAATACGCGGATTAGGGTCCGGTAGCGGCATCGAGAATTCGATGCGGGTTTACGCCGGCTACGCGGGTTGGCGCCCGGGACAGCTTGAAAACGAAATCTCTCGAGGCGATTGGCTCGTGGTCCCTGGTAACGGTACGCTGGTATTTCAGGAAGATGCCAGCAAACTGTGGCGAAATCTAATCACGACGTGGGACGGCCTGTGGCTCTAGCGCACATTTCTCACACCCGTGCATGGATGCACAAGTGTCGCGTTAGTACGGACAACGAAAACGACTCTGAGACAGCGGCACAACTGTGGCTCACACGTTCCACTGTCAGGCCAACGTAGTTGGTGTACAATAGGGATTTTGACGACACCAATAAAAACCGTTGTTGAATGGTAAAGCAAGCCGTTTAGCAATCGTAAACCAAAATAAAACCAATGAAAGACATTAGCCGTTTACTCATATACTCAGCCGCTGCGTTTCTAGTGATCGTTTTACTTGCTAGTGTCTCTACGATAGAGAGCCTGCCAAAGGGAACAGCCAGTGTACTGGCAATATTCGCCGTGATCGTTGCGCCCGTCGCCATTGGCATATTGATGGCGAAGCGTGAAAGAAGCAAGCAACAGACCGACTCTAAACGGCAGTAGGTTCCCCTTATCGATGTTACGGTTCTGAAGCTAGCCCGCGTCGTCACCTTTGATGAGGCAGCGATGTCCCGCTTGCGATAGCGTCGTCTCCCTTTAGGGCTCGCGAAAAAATAACTTCGTATTTTTTGCGCCCAGATTCGGGTCAGATTTGGACAATCCGATTGAGCAAAACCGCAGGACTAGCCCGGCTAATTCGAGGTTTTTGCGATTGAGGATTGTTCAACGATGGCCC
>CALZJI010000141.1 GCA_945787615.1 uncultured Chromatiaceae bacterium
G
The DNA here is from genome assembly GCA_945787615.1 of uncultured Chromatiaceae bacterium. GTDB lineage: Bacteria > Pseudomonadota > Gammaproteobacteria > JAADHS01 > JAADHS01 > CALZJI01. The sequence continues at coordinate 2 of CALZJI010000141.1, forward strand.
GCGCCCTTATCAGAGCCAATGGGATCTATCATTGTCTCTGAAGGATACTCGCTATACCAATCGGCGCACCACTCCAATACATTGCCGTGCATCTGGTAAAGCCCCCAACCGTTGCGCGGTAACGATTTCACATCCACAGTTTCTTCTCGATAACGCCCTTTCTCCCCTCCCGCATACGGAAAGTTGCCGTCGTAATTGACTTGTTCGGGAGTAATTTTGTCACCAAACCAAAATGGCGTATCCGTTCCCGCCCGACAGGCGTATTCCCACTCCGCCTCCGTCGGCAGTCTCAGTTCCAATCCCGGCCGCTCGTTTTTCAACCGACCGAAAAATGCTTGAACGTCGTCCCAGCTGACCGATTCAACGGGGCGCTGTACGCCCTTAAAAGAGGCGGGATTGTCTCCCATTACCGCCTGCCACA
>CALZJI010000142.1 GCA_945787615.1 uncultured Chromatiaceae bacterium
ACCCAACCTATAATACGAGGTTTGGTATCTACGATGATGGACCTGATCGTTTCATACTCCTGGTTCCGGCGAGGAAGCCAGTATAGGAATGTTATTGCTGCATTTGGACCAAAGAGCGATGGACTTATCGTCGTTAGCGCGCATTACGACACGGCAAACGGCAATCCCGGGGCCGACGAATAACGCTAGCGGTGTTGCGGGGCTCATCGAACTAGCCAACTTGTCGGGCGAGACACAGTTACTGGGCCGAGTGGAGCGGGTGGCCTGTGGTTTAGAGGAACCCCTTATTTTAGAACCGAGCACCTGGGAAGCGCTGTGCATTCCGACGCGTTACGTGCTCGGGGGGTTAATGTTAAGCTAGTGATTTCTTTGGAGATCATCGGGTATTTTTTCCAACGAACCTAATAGCCAGGCTTTTCCGCTCTCCCTTCTGAAAGCGTTTTATCCGACTCGGGGAGACTTTATCGCGGTAGTGGGTAATCTTAGGCAAGGAAAGGCGGCGCGGGCAGTGAAAAAAGCAATGCGCGGTACGTCTACGCTCCCCGTTTATTAGGTCAACGCCCCAGCAGGGATAGCAGGAGTGGATTTTTCCGATCACCTCAATTATTGGAACAACGGTTATGCGGCGGTTATGATAACGGATACGGCGTTTTATAGATACGACGCATACCATGCCGATGCCGATACGCCAGATCAACTTGATTACGCGCGAATGGCGGAGGTGGTAAAGGGAGCGTACGGTGCAATTGTGAAATTCGCCCAATAGCGCTGGATTGCTCTGGACTTTTGGCGATATTGACAGCCGCGTGAGCGTTAATCCGCCAGGCGAAGGAAGGTGTACAATGGAAAGCAAACCTAGAATCTATGCCATCATGTTGTTGCTCACTTCCGTTTCTCTTATTTCATGTAGTGATAACGAAACTAACATTGGAAATTTTGGCGGTTTCGGCAATATTCCTCCTCCCCGCAACACGGATTTCGAAGAGAAAGAGTCGTTTTCCTCCGACGTACCCGTAGTGAATCACACTCAATTAAAATTGGTGGGGATAGCTGGCAACATTACCGTTACCGGCATCTCAGGGGCTAATTCGGTCATGATAGAAGCTATAAAACGCGTTCAATCAGACAGTACCCAGGATGCCAAAACACAATTGCAAGAACTGAAAGTAAATGTGCAAGATTTGGCAAATGAGGTACGTGTAGAAACTATCCAACCTATAGATGGAGGGGGGCGAAAGTATATCGTTGATTATACAGTCACCTTGCCGAGTTTTTTAAAGATCAATGTTGAAAGCGACGCCGGTATCGTGACGCTAGACTCTTTTGAAAATGATGTCACGGTCAACAATATAAGTGGTAGTGTCATATTAATTAAAATTCTTGGCAATGCATCGGTAGCGCTACTCACTGGTACGATTGAAAGCGACGTAACGTTGCCGTTAAATGGTACAATTGACCTGAGAACGTTAACCGGTGATATTAGCCTCGTTATTCCAGTCAACACATCGGCAGATTTCTCCGCTACTGTTTCCATCGGAAGTATCAATGTTTAAAATCTTGTACTTACGAACGAAGTAACAACGCCTACTTCGCGAAGGGGGACATTTGGTAGCGGACAAGGGACGATTTCCTTGGAAACAGAACAGTTTGGGAATATCAGTGTGTCGGGTCCTTGACCTCTAAAAAGGTGCCGGAGCGATTTAGAGTAAATCACTCCTGAATTTTGCGCTAGAGATATCTGGTGACACCCTGATTCGAATAGCGTTTAACTAGAAGTCTGCCCTATTGCGAACAGCTTTCCCCCGGAATTCCGACCAAACGACTAATTGAGGATGAGAAGATGGTTATACTCTTACTCGGACTTGTTATTTTCTTCGCGGCGCACTCTGTGTCCATTATCAATGAGCCCTGGCGAAACAGCATGGTCGCGAGGATGGGTGAATGGCCGTGGAAGGGCCTGTATTCGCTCGTCGCGATCGCCGGATTCCTGCTGATCGTTTGGGGCTACGGGCTCGCCCGAGCTGACGCGGTTATTCTCTATTCACCGCCCGTTTGGCTGCGCTACGTGGCGATGTTGCTGCTCATCCCCGTCTTTCCCCTGCTGCTCGCCGCCTATCTTCCTGGCCGCATCCGAACAGTCACAAAACACCCTATGCTGCTAGCCACTAAACTTTGGTCCGTAGCTCATCTGCTCACCAACGGCATGTTGGCCGACGTGCTCCTGTTCGGCGGCTTCCTCGCCTGGGCGGTGGTTGACCGCGTTTCCATGAAGCGCCGAACACAGCGCCCTATTCCCGGCGCGCCGGTCTCTAAGGCGAACGACATTATTGCCGTAGCCGTCGGCCTCGGGCTCTACGTCGGCTTCGTTCTTTCGCTTCACACGTGGTTTATCGGTATCTCGCTGATCGGGCGCTAAATTGATAGCGTCGGTGGGTGAATCGAGTAGATGTTAACACGGCGCAAACCACGCGCTCATTTATTACTGGAAACCACAACCTACGATTGCAAAGATATAGGGAACGCCCCAAAGCGCTGTGCTCCGCGCGCGTCATTGGTGTATTTGAACGGCCACAGACATCCCGCCACTCAGACTTAGGGCTCGCGCAAAAATAAGTTTACGTTTATGAGCGTTGAAGCGCCCGTCTGGCAAAGCTTCCGCGTCCTCGGCAACTGCGTCCTGCGTTGCCCTACCACCTACGGTCACTTCGGGCTCCTGCCCTCTCGTGACACTAGCACATCCATGTGCGTCGTCCCTGCAGGCGTGCTCTCGCTCCTTACCTACGTCCGTGTAGGCAAAGCTACCGCGTCCTCGATTGCCGTTCCCGACGCAATTCTACCTCCTGCGGTCACTTCGGGCTCCTGCCCTCTCGTGACACTAGCACATCCATGTGCGTCGTCCCTGCAGGCGTGCTCTCGCCCCTTACCTACGTCCATGTAGGCAAAGCTTCCGCGTCCTCGGCAACTGCGTCCTGCGTTGCCCTACCACCTACATCCCTGCAGGTGTGCTCTCGCTCCTTACCTACGTCCATGTAGGTAACGCAGCCAGGCGAGATGGATCGACGTCCAAAATGTGAATTAATTTTGACGCGAGCCCTTAGTAGTACTCAATTAAAGTATAAGCTCATCAGTGTACCTTATTTGTTCTTATTTTCTCGATTAACGCAAGGCATGGCTACAGGCCAATTTCCGGCCGATCAGTCTTCATTCGTAACTGTCGAGCCACTTCGTCGACAAGGTCTGCCGCCGAGCGGTGCACTTGTGATACAAGCTCACGTATCATTAGCGCCAATTCTTCGTATTTTGCAGCGCTGATTTTGTCCCGCACTTCGGCATCCAGACTGTTCCGAAATATTTCGACGATTTTCTCCGCTTGCGATTGGGTTTCATCCGTCATGTCGCATCTCCTTCCTTAACCGATCCGTTAATAAAACGGCCACAGATTGAAAAAAATGACTCCATTGGTTCGGGGTCGTTAGAATAATAGCTAACATACTACCAAGAAACCACAAAGTTACTAAGCGTAGTTGTTCGGCGGATACTACTGCGGTATTAGACTGGCAGACGCGGTCGGCGATAACGTCAGTCTATGTGTTTCGCTTGGGAGTTAATAGTGTTAAAGGTGGAGTCGCCGCTGCGGAATGATTCTAAAAAATGATTATCGTTGTAGAATATAGAGGAATGAAGAGCCTCGTTCTCGCGGCGCCACGCTCCTAGGTGTGTTGGACGTCTTCGATTAATTAATTACCCTCTTTTGGAGAAGAAAAACATTGATGACAGATGAAGCGGAAATAGAAAGTATTCGAAAACTGAAAAAACGCAGCGAAAATGCGACGATTGCGCTCGGCGTGACCATTAGTACGATATTAATTCTTTACTTCTTTAGCTTCGCAACGCTTATCGATAAAGCGCCGCCCGCTTTTATCACGGTACAAGCCGTCACTACCGTATTATTTGTTGTCGCGTTATTCTTTTTAAAGAAAATCGCTTATTCGTTTACGAAACTTACGTTGGGTAGGCGTTCACCCTATCGTCAACTGTTGGCTAACCTCACTGCAAAAGATCTCGACAAGGACGAGACAGAGCTATACGAACAGATCAGGGCGAGTAAGCAAGAATAGACGCCATGATGGCTTCGGCTGCTCGAGGCGATGATTTGGGTTTGCGCGGCCTATTAGCCGGCATTTTTCACAGGATCCACGTGATCTTAATCCGTGCTTGTGAGAAATGCGGGCTAGGGCGAACGAAAACAGTTTTACCAAGCTAAAGTTGACTTCAGCGCAACTCCGTACTGCTAACTTTTACGTTGCGTACGACCCCACGAGAAACCTAACTCCTTCATGACTCAAGCGTTTTACCCGTAGGCCGATAACGATGCATATCGGAAGGTGTTCTACGCCAATAGTGTTCGCGTTGTATCCACGATTTGCGTGGCATGTGCGACCGCGCTTCTTACCCGGGATTATGACGAGGCTAAGGCACGGATAATAACGCTCCGCATGTGGCTAACCGTGTCGGGCCGTAAAGGAATGATAGTTGGAGGTTATCGAATTGATTGTGCGGGGTTTTTCTCTTGGCTGTTAAAGACGAACCTATTCTAGCCCCTGAGAGTCAATTCCAAATGGTTGAGGCGCTCTCAGCTGCGGAAACTCGCTATCGCGAACTTCTAGATAGTCTGCAAGAGGTAGTCATTAATTGTGACCAATACGGGATAATAACCTACGTGAACCCGGCCTGGTCAGAGAACTTAGGCTACGACATGGACGAAGCGGCTGGGCGGTCGTTCCAGGAATATGTCCATCCTGCGGACGTCCAATGGATTCACGGTTCGTTAACCGGTCTTCGTTGGGAGAGGCCGCAAGAACTGCGCTTACGTCATCGCAATTGCAGTTACGTTTGGTTCGAAATATCGCTTAAGCGTAAGGGCCATTGTTTCACCGGACTACTCTATAACGTCAACGATCGGAAGGATTACGAAAATAAACTACGGCGCGTTGCGACGGTAGCGCAAGATGCAAAGCGTGTTGCCGAAGAGCAAAACTGGTTTAATGAAAGCTTGCGCATGTTGTCGGAGGCGACCCGGGGCGAGATAGAGGAGAATCGCCTATGCAACAATGCACTGCAGATGATCGTCGATCGTCTAGGCTTTGCGTCCGCCACGTTGTATTACCTAGACGAACTCGAGCTGCATCGGTTATGTCGATATCAGCTGGATGAGAGCGAAACGCTAAAAATCGATGAACGCGTCTTAACCAACCTTAGAGAGATCGTAGTGCAAGGAGAAGGTACGCCGGAGGCTGGGACGTGGATGAAGCTCGATGTTCCTCCGTCACAGGATACTCAGTTCAACATTCTTTACGCGTTTCCTATCCGGTCTCAAAATGAGTTAACAAACCTGTTAGTAATAGAGTGCACCGCTGCACTCAGCAACTGGCAGTTCCAGTTTTTAGAACACGCGACAATTCATATCGGAATCAGCCTCCGTGCCGCTCAAGAAATCAAAGCTAAGAAAGCGCTTAACGTTGCAAACGAAAAAGCGAAGTCACTAGAGCGGCAAAGCCATGAATTAATGTTAGCAAAAGAGATAGCGGAGTCAGCAACAAAGGCGAAGAGCAGTTTCTTAGCGAATATCAGCCACGAAATTCGTACGCCGCTTACGGCAATTGTTGGCTTCTCGGAATTGCTTCTTGATGAGAGTCTCACTGAATCAGAACGCTATGATTCGGTTACCACGATTATTCGAAGTGGTAATCACCTGCTTGGAATCATTAACGATATCTTAGACCTATCGAAAATCGAAGCCGATAAGCTTGATATTGAAGCGTTATCCGTTTGTCCCTTTGAAGTGCTCTCGGATATCAAGTCGTTTGTTAGCTTAAAAGCTCAAGAGAAGGGTATTCGCTTTAATATCGACTATATCTTTCCGTTGCCAAGGCGGATCACCAGCGACCCTGTTCGTTTAAAACAGATACTGCTTAATCTGTGTAGTAACGCGGTTAAATTCGTCGAAAAGGGTTATGTTGCGGTTCGTGTGTCGTACTTGATGGAAGAATGCAAGTTACAGTTCGAGGTCGTTGATACGGGCATAGGCTTGTCGCATTCACAACTTGGCAAAATCTTCGACGCCTTCGTCCAGGGCGATACCTCAACGACAAGGCACCATGGCGGTACAGGATTGGGTCTTTGTCTATCAAAGCAGCTTGCTGAGATGTTGGGCGGCGACATTACTGTTGAAAGCACGTTTGGGGAAGGGAGTCGTTTCACCCTCACCGTCGACGCCGGCCCGCTTGAGCAGGGCGAGTTGATTTATGAGCGGGAGATAGTTACCGATACTGCGCCAGCGATGAATTACCCGGCCAAGGCTCGGCTTAACGCTCAAGTACTGCTTGTCGAGGATAACCCGGACAACCAACGCTTAATCTCTTATTATCTGCGAAAACTTGGCGCCAACGTCGCCATAGCGGAAAACGGCAAAAAGGGCCTCGATATGGCGCTGCGCGATGGCTATGATGTCGTATTGATGGATATGCAAATGCCGATTATCGATGGCGTCGAAGCAACTACGCGGTTAAGAGGACTTGGCTACAACAAGCCGATTATCGCGCTTACAGCCAATGTTATGAAGGACGATGTTGCCGAATACGAACACGCAGGCTGCGATGACTTCCTCTCTAAACCCGTTGATAGGAGCCGGTTCATTGAGGTTATAACGAAATACCTTGATCTGCGCAATGAAAGCAACTCGCGAGGCGGCGCCATTTTTTCGACCTTGCTGGCGGATGACATTGAACTCGCGGATTTAGTCCTAAAATTTAGTAAAAAACTACCCGGAATCGTTCGCGATATTGAGCTGGCAGCCGAGCGTCGAGATTGGAAACGGCTTGGCGAATTAACGCATGACCTCAAAAGTGTTGGTGGCGGCTACGGCTACGATCAGTTGAGCGAAACAGCGACGTGCATCGATAAGGCAATGAATAGAAACGATCAGGCCGATGTTTTTAGATTGATAACAGAATTACGCTTACTTTGTGATCGAATTGTCCTGGGAGCAAAGAATATTCCAGAGCAGCACCTGGTGTAAGTTTCACCGGTCGTGTCTGTGGAGTGCTCGTTAGTTGGATTGGCTCGCGGTTGCTCCCGCATTATCGAGGTGTTGAACTGCATGGATAAAAGGGCTTACTATCTTCGGTCGAGAAACGGTTTTTCCCGCGATTGCTCATCACAGATGAGGTGAGAGTCGGGTCAATTATTAGGTATACGAGATACAGTTTGAAATGTCTCAGTCCTATTGCGAACGGTATGGCATAACATCTTCGGTTCGGGCAGAGCGGTTAGCGCTGGTTGAGCTCAGCACCGCCGATGAAGCGCTCGCTGAGCGTTTACACACAGACGTGATCGCGTCAAACGCTCACGCAATCGTCGAGGAGTTTTATGGCAAGATTCTTCAGTTTCCTGAAGTGCGACGGATCCTGGATCGTGAGTCGATAATCGACCGGTTAAAGGAAACACAAACGGCGTACTTAATGACGCTAGGCAGAGGCTTTACGTCCCAACAGTATTTTGAGGCGCGGTTACGAATAGGCTACGCACATCTGCGCGCGCGAGTGCGGCCAATTCTCTTTCAATGCGCATACCGTATCATGCAACAGTTAATTATCGATAAAATTCCCTCGGACCATTCAAAGCACTACCAACTAGCCGCATTTGTTTTAAAAATCTCTACCCTAGATATGTCACTTGCTATTGAGTCGTACGAAGATCGGTTGACAGAAAGGCTAAAAACGTCCGTTGAGGCGTTACAAAAACAAAAAAGCTCTCTTAGCGCCCAAGTCGCAACCGATGCGCTAACGGGTGTTCTAAGCCGACAGCGTATTTTGGAGATCTTAGAAGAGAGATTAAAATGCCTGGATTACGATGACACGGTCGTTGTGATTATGGCCGATCTCGATCATTTCAAAGAAATCAATGACAGCTATGGTCATGTTGTTGGCGATCAAGTCCTCATTGATACCGCACAACGTATGCGCCGGGCAATTCGTCGCGCCAACGCCGTTGGGCGCTACGGTGGAGAAGAGTTTCTCATCGTTTTGGATAATACCCCCCTTGAACAAGCGGAACTGATCGCGGAACGTATTAGAGCGCGCCTTGCCATGCAACCAATCAACGTTGGCCAGGTGGAGATTCCAATTACCATTAGCCTCGGTTTAGCCACCGCGCTTGTTAACGACACAATAGAAACGGTGATCGAGCGGGCAGATAGTGCGCTATACCGTGCCAAGCGGGAGGGACGTGATCGTGTTGCGGTACACATCCGCTAATAAGCCATAAGTCGCGATTTTGTTATTTTGGGTCGGGTTAGTCGCTTAACAATTGCGCTTGTTTCCACAACGGTTTTTCTTTCTATTTTTCTTTCTAATAGGCGTAGGTATTGGGTCGCACGCGCTCTCAGGTTTAGGGCCGCGGAAAAAAACAATTATCCAACCTTGCTTGTCTTTTCACTCAGCTTCTGCGTTACGGCACGTGTTACATATTCCAATGTGCGCCACTCTCCGCGCCGTGAACCTGAGCAAAAATCCGGCGAAATCTTTGGATAACTATCATTTTCCGTGGCCCTTAAACCAGTTACGTTTTTAACAGAGCAAGAAATCTCACGTTGACGATAACCGAATTTCTTCGAAGGTACCGTTATTAAATAGAGTCAATGCCCAGGTGTCGGAAGGGTCGTCGTAGCGAAGGATATAAACACCGCCATCGTCCCCTCGTACTTTGAAGTAGCGATGATCCGGTGCAATCCAACGATCGAGGATGTTCTCCACCCGGATTGCCCTTCCGCCTATGAAAAAGCGACGGGGCGTCTCCTCGCTGCGGTAACCTGCGTAACACTCAACGCGAATGCGAAACGATTCGGTGTTCATGCGTTTTCCCACCCATTCATGAGTTTCCTGGTTTCATCGTCTGTCGGACCATTAGGACGCCTGTTTCAACTATTAGACATGTTAAATGTCTACTTAGTTTACGCTGTTTCCCTGAAAAACCGTATTTTTATCCGCGAAACGGGTATGTTCACGGCGGAGTCATTAAAATAGGAAGATACGGCGTCGATGATGAAACCAAAACCGTTTTTATGACTAAAATAAATTATAGGAAAATCATACATATAGATATGGACGCGTTTTATGCCTCAGTGGAGCAGCGTGACGACCCAAGCTATCGAAATAAACCGGTAGTGGTAGGCGGTGCGCCCGAAAGCCGCGGTGTTGTTGCGACCTGCAGCTATGAAGCTCGCCGTTACGGTATACACTCCGCCATGCCGTCAGCTCGTGTTTATCGCCTATGTCCGCACGCAATTTTTATACGCCCTCGCTTTTCGGCGTATCGTCAAGTTTCGCAGCAACTCCTGTCGATATTTAGAACATACACTCCGCTCGTTGAGCCGTTATCTCTTGATGAAGCCTATTTGGATGTTACCGATAGCGAAGCTTGTCAGGGTTCGGCGACATTACTTGCACGGGAAATCAAGCAACGGATACGTGATGTAATGCAGCTCACGGCGTCCGCGGGCGTTTCATACAATAAGTTTCTAGCCAAAATTGCTTCCGATCTTGACAAGCCAAATGGACTTACTGTCATCACGCCACAACATGGACCTAGCTTTGTCGAAGCCTTACCCATAGGAAAATTTCACGGTGTGGGAAAAGCGACAGAAAGTAAGATGAAGACGTTAGGGATTGACAGCGGTGCGGACTTAAAGCGTGTTAGCTTAGAAGATTTACAAATCCATTTTGGAAAAGCGGCGTATTATTATTACCACATCGCCCGGGGCGCTGACGATCGCCTTGTCGTTCCACAACGAGCGAGGAAATCGCTGGGTGCTGAGACAACATTCGAATGCGATCTAGATGATCGCGACCAATTGCTAAACAAGCTAGCCGAGCTCAGTCAAAAGGTAGGGACAAGTTTGGCGCAAAAAAAACTATATGGTTATACCCTGACCCTAAAAGTAAAATACGATAATTTTCAACAGATCACCCGAAGCATAACCGCGGACTATTACCTGGATGAGCCCAGCACAATTTTTGAATTGGCAAGTGTCCTGCTTGCAAAGACAGAGGCGAACACGCGCAAGGTCCGGTTGCTCGGCGTGACCATTTCAAACTTTCACGCAACAAACTCGAGCAACCAAATGAAACAACAGAGGTTGTTCTAGTCCGCATTTCTCACGTTCATACGGGCAGATGGTATTCGGGTTTGACTTCGCCAATGGATACATCTTACGCGAGGAGCCGTATACGGACCCGTAGGTGCGGTTTTGTGGGCGGACGGAGGCTGCGTGGCCTCCTTCGGCCCGATCCCGTTTAGCACGCTTTTTAGCGATTATAGTTGACGACGTAGGGCTGCGCGTAACTGGCTAGCCATTCCTTTCATTTTTCCTGACATCAGCGCCTTCCACTCCTTGCCATTATTTTTGAAGGAAACAACTTCCATGGCTTCCAATTCTATTTCACCAACCGAGACTCTATTGCGCGTTACAACATGAGAAACATCTGAACCTTCCATCACCTCACCGAGCACTTCCATCCCATTGAAATCTAACCCACCTACTGCTTCTGCTTGGGTCATAACGGCTCGTAAGAAATATGAGAAGAACTCTGAATTTGATAACTTTGAAACTGATTCCTTAGTAGACTCGGGACCAAAGAATGCTTTGAAAAAACTTTGCTGACCCTCAGCAGGTACTTCATTTATAAAACTCATCATTTGACGAAAGTCGTCTAATGCACTTGGGTCAAAATATGCAGCGGCACCATTGTAGTCCTTGTCCTTGAGTGTATTGAAATAGTCAATTGCTGTTTCCGAAGCACTTTTTGCATAGGCTGAACTACTTGCAACAATAAAAATTAAAATAAAAAGTGTAAGTTTAATAG
>CALZJI010000143.1 GCA_945787615.1 uncultured Chromatiaceae bacterium
AATGAATATGACGCACTCTTAACACCTAAATCTCAAACGCCACGGGTATATTCTGCTGAGTCGTAGATCGAATGGGTGAAGAATCGATTATTGTTCGTTTTGTATGATGAGTCCCCCTACAATATTTATACAGTGATCGTTTGCTAAAGTGTATATCCTTACCCGCCATGTTCTTATCACTGTTAGTCATCGGTTGGGAATTGCGTTCTTACCCATATCGTGAACAGAGGTTTCCCCGGTGATTACGACCAAACGGAGAGCCGCTTGCGTACGCCCCTCTCATCGCGTGGCGGCGACGTAGGCAATGCAGCTCGGCTACGTATCTACACAAA
>CALZJI010000144.1 GCA_945787615.1 uncultured Chromatiaceae bacterium
CTGCGGTCATTTCGGGCTCCTCGGCAACCGCTCCCTGCGTTGCTCTAACTCGTGCATCCATGCACTCGTGCCCTCTCGTGACACTAGCACATCCATGTGCGTCGTCCGTGCAGTCGTGCTCTCGCTCCTTACCTACGTCCATGTAGGCAACGCTTCCGCGTCCTCGGCAACTGCGTCCTGCGTTGCCCTACCACCTACATCCCTGTAGGCGTGCTCTCGCTCCTTACCTACGTCCATGTAGGCAACGCTTCCGCGTCCTGCTCTCGCTCCTTACCTACGTCCATGTAGGCAACGCAGCCAAACGAGATGGATCGATGTCCAAAATGTGTATTAATTTTGACGCGAGCCCTTACCACCAGTACGGAGAATAGCGCCACGGGTAAGGATAGAAAGGATACCAGGGATCATAGTACCAGAACGGCGGGTAGGCGTATCCTAAGGGCTCAGACTCCGCTTCCCAAAGCACGGACGAGGTCACTGCCACGACGGGAAAGGCATAAAGAAACTCACCTATTGGACGTTCTACCTTATCAGCAACGGTACCGGCAACGGTCAGCGAGCCACCGGCCACGTAATCCATAGGGTCAATAAATCCTTGAAAACGGGCAATAAAGCGGCCACCGCTTTGGCTATCGCTCAGTGGGCGACCATTGCTCGTCAGCCCGCGACTGACCAGCTCAATCCACGTCTGCGACGCCTTGTTCTCCACCGCCACGATCGTTCCGCCCCATCGTACTTGCGCACCCAGAAAACGCGCCAGATCCGACCTTACCTCGGCCACCACCGGGTTACCCGGTGGTGGTGTGGCAATCGATTTAGGCACCGTACTGGCGCACCCCGTGAGCAGTACCCCAGCAAAGATCCCACACAGACTAAGCTTATGCATAATCTCGCTCGTTTAATTGCGTTAGTCTTATCCATTATTATACGCTCGGTTTGCACGTCCAGCGCCACCATAGGTATAAACCGACGGAAGAGCGCTAGGGACAATATTTAGCTATCATTTTCCAGGAATGGAAGGATAGGAATAGAGGACTACTTGTATGATGCCAGACCTTGAAGACCGAATAATCGATCTGGAAACTCGCCTTACCTATCAAGAGGCAATGCTTCAGGAGCTCAACGACGTTATCGTCGACCAGCGGCACGCTATCGACGGCCTCACCAAAACAGTAGTAGCGTTAAGAGAGCGGGTACAGGCTCTTCACCTGGCCAATACCGCTTCGTGTTCGGAAGAAACGCCACCGCCGCATTATTAGATGTTAAATCGCTGAGAACGCTATCTACCAACCAACGGGTCGACAAACGACGACGCGCACAAGGGTTACGCCAGAACTGCTATGCTCAAGCGATACAACTTTCCACCTCCACGATTCTAATGGTGGACCCTTTGGCAATCGTGTCCGGACTCTTGTCAATTAACAGAAACGTAAACACTTCCCGCGGTTCCGTCTCACTCAATCTCATAGACTCCACCACCGCCTTTGCCATCTCTTGAATACCGTTAGGCCGCTCTATCTCAACTGCGCAGGTGCATGCGAAATAGTCTGAAGATAGACCGTTTTCGGGCAAGATCGCGGTGCCGCGCCCTGTAATCTGAAAAGCATCTTTAACAATAACAAACGAGGGTGTGCTCATATTCATCTCTTGCGGTTTAACGTTGCGGTCCTGGTGAGCAATGCGGGCTAGCATC
>CALZJI010000145.1 GCA_945787615.1 uncultured Chromatiaceae bacterium
GGTCTATATTATATGTGCGCGGATCAATATCAACGAAGACCGGCTTCGCGTTGAGTAGTTTTATTGTTTCGCCCGTAGCAATAAACGTAAAAGGCGTCGTTATGACTTCGTCACCCGGCTCGATGTTGAGCGCCATCAACGCGATTAACAATGCGTCAGTACCACTGGACACACCAATACAGTGCTTGACGTTTACGTATTCCGCCAGGCGTTGCTCTAGTTCTTCGACTTCCGGTCCTAAGATGTACTGCCCATGCTGCAAAACACGATTGATTCCGCTCTGGATGTCTTGGTCAATTTTCTTATACTGTGTCGCGAGATCGATAAATTTCTACGTCATATACTTCAAGCTCCCTCTATCGCGAATTGGCACGTATCGTTTTGAATTGCATAGCGACCTCTAACGTACGGACATTGAATCACGCGACTCAACATACGCTCGATGGCCGTAGGTACACCGCAACACGATCACGACGCCTTTAAACGGACCTAAATCGACTCTATAGTTTCAAAATTTTTACCAAAAAAAGACGAATATGCTACATATAAAGGTTAGTGAGCATAAGCCCGTGTATTTCTAAAAGTCACTTTTGGTGAAGTTAAGAAAACAGCGTATTTGATGTATAAAATGCGACGTATGCATGTTTTTAACTCAGTTGGATTCCTTTGCTTAATAAATCGCCTCGCCGATTTTGAAACGCTCGGGTCTACTCTGTCATTGAACATCAAAAAAAAGCCGGGGATCCAGTGTCCCCGGCCTTGATTATACACCCGTATAGCTAGTTGGACTTGACCGTTTCAAGTCTATCTCTCATCGCTTATCACAATGTACGCGCGGTTCCTGTCGACGGTTTTCGCACCAATGCCGCTGACCTGTGCAAGGTCCTCGGCGACTTGAAATGGGCCGTGCTCGTCGCGAAATTCGACGATTGCGACGGCTCGCGCCATCCCGACACCGTCGAGGGCCGTTGCGAGTTCCCCGGCCGAGGCGTTGTTAA
>CALZJI010000146.1 GCA_945787615.1 uncultured Chromatiaceae bacterium
ATCGCCTTCGGCATCGACGGCGAACTGAAACGCCTGCCCCATGCGCTGCGGCAACACACCTTGACCACTGATCTGGTGACGATCGTCCGCGTTATTTACAGTGAAATCCAAATCGGAAAACACCATAACAGATTGGCTTTTTGCAAGGTCCTGCCAGCGCACAGCGGCCTTCCGTATACTCAAGGATTTACGCGAAAGAAACCAGTGTTGTAGCGCTTTTCTCGCCTTCTCGCCGCTGGCAGCCCCTCTTGGCGCTTTCACCCCTCCGATAGTAAAGTCTCCATCCTCCCCTCGGACAACCGACACATCGAGACCAACCAAGGTAATCGTCCCTGGTTCAAAGCGACGGTTGAAAACCGAGCCTAAAAGATCTACATCGATATACACTTCATCGAAGACCAAGAGTGGCCGTTTTGTTTCCTGATCTAGCATGCTTACCTGGTGTAGACGCAGGGATGGATAAAGCCCCCTCCATTTAGCCTCGAGCGCACCGATTGTTAAGGGCTGCCCCATCGCGTCGTTAATCCACGATTCGATATCCTGACGATACTCACCAACAACCGGCAACAACAAGCGTATCAGACTAAATATAAACGCCGCCGCAACGACGATCACGACAAAGGTAGTCCAACAGGATTTAATCAATAGGCGTAACATGCGCTCCACCGCACTACCATGCCGTCTGCGATGAACACGTGACACCTATTTGCGAGGCATTTCGTGTACATGAACTGCGCCAGTAGCGATGCATAACCCATGAGCGCCCGATCCTTATCCCCTCATGGGAATGCGCTACATCAGTACGACATCGAACTGCTCTTGGGTATATAATGACTCAACCTGAAACTTAATGGGTCTTCCGATAAACTCTTCCAATTCCGCCACAGTCGTCGACTCTTCATCGATTAAACGATCTACCACCTCTTGGGACACCAGTACGAGAAACTGCTCAGCGTCGTACTGCCTCGATTCGCGGATTATTTCGCGAAAGATTTCGTAGCAGACTGTTTCCGCGGACTTAAGCGAACCGCGACCGGCACACACTGGGCAGACCTGGCAAAGTACATGCTCAAGGCTTTCCTGTGTACGTTTACGCGTCATTTCCACCAGTCCTAATGCGGAAACCCCGCTACTACTGGTTTTCGCTCGATCTTTTTGCAGACTTTTGTCCAAGGCTCTCAACACTTGTCTTTTGTGTTCGTCGTCGACCATATCGATAAAATCGATAATGATGATACCGCCTAGATTACGCAACCTCAGCTGGCGAGCGATCGCCTGCGCAGCCTCAAGATTGGTCTTGAAAACTGTCTCGTCCAGGTTACGATGCCCAACAAACGCACCCGTATTAACATCTATGGTTGCCATGGCTTCAGTTTGGTCGATGACCAAATGGCCTCCTGACTTAAGCTGCACTTTACGTTCCAGCGCTTTCTGTATCTCATCTTCAATACCGTATAGATCGAAGAGTGGACGTTCCCCTGGATAATACTCAACTCGTGATACCATTTCGGGCATATATTTCTCAGCAAAGGCGGCAACGCGCCCAGATGTTTCTTTGGAATCGACTCTCACTCTATCGATGTCATCGTGGACTCGGTCGCGCATTGTTCTAAGCACAAGAGGTAAATCTTCGTAAACAAGTGATCCTGCTCCCACTTCACGGGTTGTTTGCTGAATTTCCGGCCACAGCTTTTGAAAAAAAACCACATCGGCACGCAAATCCTCGCTACTCACACCTTCGGCCGCCGTTCGAACGATATACGCACCACCGAAACCATCGACAAGCCCCTGAACAGTATCCCGGAGGCGTCGCCGTTCGGCTTCGTCTTCGATGCGTTGCGAAATACCGACATTACGGTCGCCAGGAATAAACACCAGATACCGGGAGGGTAACGATATCTGAGTCGTTAATCGCGCCCCTTTTGTACCCAACGGATCCTTGATCACCTGCACAAGGAGTTCTTGCCCGTCACGCAACAGTTCCACAATGGACTCAGCACGGAAATCGTCGCCTCCATTTGCAGCAACAATTGGTTCTCTCTGATCAGCTTTCACGAGGTCAGACACATGTAAGAACGCGGTGCGCTCTAAGCCGATATCTACGAACGCAGCCTGCATTCCGGGCAAAACGCGGCTCACCTTGCCCTTAAAAATACTGCCGACCAAGCCGCGACGGCTGTCCCGTTCAATAGACAGCTCTTGCAGCACACCATTTTCTACGATAGCAACGCGCACTTCTCGCGGCGTTACGTTCATTAAAATCTCTTCACTCATCGTTCATCGTTCTCGGGCTCGTCCGTGGCGCAGCTATTTTTGGCAGCGTACTATGGCTGCGCTTGAGTCGGATTACGCGACAGAGGCCGCCCCCAACACGTTAAAACATTTACCTTTTCAACGCTTTCAAGCACATCGACGCCAACCTCCTTCAATAACACGGTTTGTTGGAACGAAGGCAAATCCATCACACTTGAGTAATTTTCGTCGCGTTTCGCGACGAAAACCGCGACCCGACTTTGAACTGCATACGCCCCCGTTCTTATCGCAATGGCGACTACAAGGCCAAACATATCTGCGGCGCATCTTCGATGGGCGTGCAAACCCTTCCGTTCGTTGTCAGGCTCGATGATAGGGATGACTCGTCACCACCGACCATGCCCTATACAACTGTTCGGCAACAATGACACGCACCAGTGGATGAGGTAGGGTTAGCGCGGAAAGTGACCACGTGTAGTCGGCAGCAGCGCGGCAATCTTTCGACAATCCGTCGGCTCCTCCTACCATTAACGCAACATCGACACCATCCTGCCACCAATCGCGCATTTCCTTTGCCAATCCCGCCGTATCCCATGTTCGGCCATGCTCATCCAACGCTATTTTGAGGCATTTCTTAGGCATTGCCGCTAGAATGCGCTTTCCTTCTTCACCAACAGCTCGTTCGATTATTGACCCTTTCGCCCGCTTACTGGGCGCGACTTCTAAGAGGCGGAGCGTACACTCTCGCGTCAGACGTTTTGCATAGTCGTGATACCCAGCGACGACCCACTCGGGCATCCGCGTACCGACGGCAATCAACACCACGCGCATAGCACTAAAGCATTCTCCAACGTTGGAAAGAGCGAAAGAACACCACCATTAATGAATGCTAACCGCGTCAATTACTCCTCCACCCAAACAATCCACACTTCCTTTTAGGCCTACCCGCCTATACAGCCCAAAGCTTCTCCAGATTATAAAAACTGCGGACATCAGGGCGCATGACGTGCACCACGACGTCGACTAGGTCCACCAGCACCCAACCGCTCTCTTTGCTGTCTTCGATGCCAAGTGGCCTGACACCTGCTTCCTTGGCTTTCTCTACAACCTTGTCCGCCAGCGCCTTTACGTGGCGATCCGAAGTACCGCTGGCAATCACCATATAGTCGGTTATCGTCGAGCGTCCCCGGACATCTAGCACGATTATGTCAACAGCTTTAAGATCTTCTAACGCTGCTATAACCAGTTTGTTCAGGTTCTCTGCTTTCATCATAAGATTACCGGCGCTTTTTTTATCGTTTAGCGACGAAACGGTGTGCCCTAACAATTGATACCTCCTTTTTAGTAGAGACCTTCTTTGTAAATATGCTCGTATACGGTTTCGGGTAACAAATAGCGAACATTCGCACCTTCAGCCAATTGCGCCCGAATCGATGTCGATGAAATGGCCAACTGCGTCACGGACCAAAATAAAACGTACCCTGCGCGCGAATTATGCAGCGCGTCAGGATGCGTCGTCGTACGCGCTTCCGTTAGCGCGGCCAACGGCCCCTCAATGGGCGAGCGCCAACCCGGTCGTTGTAACACCACGATATGACTGAGTTCGAAGAGGTCGCGCCAACGGTGCCAGCTGGGTAAGCCGACAAAAGCGTCCATACCCACTATCAAGCAAAGCGGTGTTTCGCGCAGTTCGGCTCGTAATGAGGCCAGCGTATCAACGGTATAGGACAGCGCTTCGCGGCGGAGCTCACGGTCATCGATACTAAGGCTCGACTCCTTGGCAACCGCGAGCTCAAGCATCACCCGCCGCTGCTCGGCACTAACGCGCGGTTGGCTCCGATGAGGAGGCCTAGCACAAGGGATTAAACGCACCTCCTGCAAATCGAGATCCTGGACTAACTCGATAGCCGAACGAAGGTGGCCGAAATGCACGGGGTCAAATGTTCCACCGAGAATGCCGATCGGTTGCTTCCTCGTGGTCAATCAAATCTCCCGCTGTGGAGATAGGTCACGCAACACACTATTTGTAGCCAGAGCGTCGATCACGTTCGAATATGCCCATCACCCAACACGACGAATTTCTGGGTCGTAAGCCCGTGCAATCCCACCGGTCCACGCGCGTGGAGCTTATCGGTACTGATTCCAATCTCCGCCCCTAAACCATACTCGAATCCATCTGCAAAACGGGTGGAAGCGTTCACCATCACCGAACTTGAATCAACTTCACGCAGAAAACGCCTGGCGCGCGAGTAATCCTCGGTCACGATCGCATCGGTATGGCCCGACCCGTGGGCCTGGATGTGCGCTAAAGCGTCATCGAGGCTTCCGACCACTCTAATAGACAAGATAGGCGCTAAGTATTCCGTATCCCAATCTTCCTCCACCGCCGCCTTGGCATTAGGAAGCCTATCACGGGTATGCTGACAGCCCCTTATTTCGACGCCCGCCTCATCATAGAGCGCACCGAGCCGGGCCAATACGGATTCGGCCACACCCTCGGCGACGAGCAATGTTTCCATGGTATTACAGGTACCGTATCGTTGCGTCTTCGCGTTGTATGCAATCGCTATCGCTTTCTCCACATCTGCTTTGTTATCGATGTAAACATGGCAGATACCGTGCAGATGTTTGATCACGGGCACGGTCGCCTCTTTACTGACGCGCTCAATCAACCCTTTACCGCCTCGCGGCACGATGACGTCTACCGATTCGTTCATCTGGATCAAGGCTGATACCGCGGCTCGGTCGGTGGTCTCAACCACTTGTACGGCATCCGCCGGCAAGCCGACGCCATTAAGTGCCTCGTGTATACGTGCGGCAATCGCTTGATTTGAGCGCATAGCCTCTGAGCCGCCGCGTAGAATGGCTGCGTTCCCCGCTTTAAGGCATAAACCGGCTGCATCGGCCGTCACGTTGGGACGAGACTCATAAATAATCCCCACCACGCCTAAAGGAACTCGCATCCTTCCGACTTGAATTCC
>CALZJI010000147.1 GCA_945787615.1 uncultured Chromatiaceae bacterium
CCCACCGGCCGCGACTTGGGTAGTGCGGAGGACCTGGAATGGGTGAGACGCGCCCTGCGGCTTGGCGCACGCGTGCAATACGTGCCCGATGTGGTGCAGTACCACTATGTTGATCGCTCCCGTCTGAGTTTCTCTTATATGATAAAGAAGGCCTATACGCGGTCGGCTGCGTCGGTGCGTTTGTCCGATCAAGCGACAAACGGGGGTGTTCCGCTATTCATGTATAGGAAGTTGCTGGGCTACATGGTAATGGCCCTGACCGCATTACGCCAAAACAAACGTCGTTTTTTTCTCGTACGCCTGGCGGCGGCCTTAGGTGAGATCCGAGGCTATCTTCATTTGCGCAAAGACAGGTTACAAACCCACGCGCAGGAACGCGCGGCCGGTGAGTAGGAATGCCTAAGATTCGCAATCTCTATAAGCTGTTGGACCCGGAAATCAGGGCGAAGAACTTACGCGAACTCGGGTATATACTGCGAGGTTGGTATTGGGATCTCGCCCGGCCGTCCGCGCCTGATCCGGTGTTCGTGGTCGGTTGCTCCCGTTCCGGCACCACCGTTACTTACGAGACCATTGCCGCGACTTCGCAACTGCGTTCTTTCGGTTACGAGATTTCTAGTTTCTGGAACAGTCTATGGGGCCCGCAAAACAACGATTGGCATTCGGAGGCGGCGTCCGCTGAGAACGTCCGCCCGCAACACCGCAATGTCGCCAGTCGCTATTTCTACCAGCGGCTCGGGAAGGGCAGGGTGCTGGACAAAACCTGTATTAATGTCCTGCGCCTGCCATTTCTCTATCGGCTCTTCCCCGATGCCATGTTCATATACATCCATCGGGATGGTCGCGACAACGTGAGTTCCTTGATGGACGGTTGGCGCCACGACGGTCATTTCCGCCTGTCCCAATTCCTCGGTCCTTTCCCTGAACCGGCGGCGATCAACGGCGGTGAATTCAACGAATGGTCTTTCTTCCTGCCACCGGGTTGGCGCGATTATAACGACGCTTCTTTAGAGGAGGTTTGCGCTTATCAGTGGCTTTCCGCCAATAGGTTGGCCCTTGAGGCGAAGCGTTTCATACCATCGGAACAATGGATCCAACTTCGCTACGAGGACATCTTCGAGCGGCCAGTGGAAATGTTCAAGGAGGTATTCCAGCGTTTAGCGATTCCCTTCGACCGTACGATTGAGGCGCGCACGGCGAGTCTTGGCCGGCGCCCTACAAGCATCGTAAAAGGAGCGCCCAAGCGGCAAAAGTGGAAGGCGCACAATCCCGCGGCCATTGAACGCATCCTCCCTACAATTCGGCCACTCATGGTGGAGCTTGGTTATGGCCTCGATGACTGATACGCCACGGGTGAGCGTGGTGATGCCCGCCTACAACGTTGCCTGGTGTATCGGGCGAGCGGTGGATAGCGTGCTCGGCCAAACCTGTCGCGATTTCGAGCTCATCGTGATCAACGATGGCAGTAGCGATGATACGCGCCAGGTGCTCGCGGGTTATGGAGAGGCGATCCGGGTGATCGATCAAGGAAACGGTGGAATGTCCGCTGCCCGGAACGCCGGAATCCGGGTCGCGCGAGGTAGGTATGTGGCGTTTCTCGATGCAGACGACTGGTGGCTACCGGAAAAGCTTGCCCGTCAGATCGAACTCCTAGAGAGCCGACCTGAACTCGGCTTTTGTTCCACGGCCGCGAGGGTGGAGAATCCGCGGGGAAAATTGCTGAATCTGTGGGGTTGCCCGCAGCTGGGGAGCGGCGTCCTGGAGACGCTCTTTGCCGACAATGCCGCCATAGCTGGAGGCTGCTCCGCCGTGTTGGTGCGCAAAAACCTCCTCGATCAAGTGGGCATGTTCGACGAAAACTTGAGAGGTTTTGAGGATCCTGACCTGTGGATACGACTTGCCGCGGTTTGTCGCTACGCTTGCGTTGCAGAGCCTTTGGTCGTCATCCTCCGCCGAGAAAAGAGTGTGAGCCGAAATCTAGGCTCAATGCGCGAGGCCGCCCTGAGATCCATGGCAAAGAACCGTTCGCTTTTACCTCCCCGCCTTCGGGGAGCGTTTTGGCGTAACAGTATGGCTGGCGTTTACACCGATTATGCCAAAGGGGCATACCGCGCCGGGAGCGCTAGCGCGGCGTTGGCAGACACCTTGCGTGCCTTCCTGTTAGCGCCCATTGGCCGGGGGCGACTCTGTCTTGGGCTGCTCAAAGATATTCTTATGGGGCGCGAGCTGTGATTCGGATTCCGGTACACAATTCGAGCGGATGGTCTAAGGACTCGAAAAAAATACTTCGCATTTTTCGCGCCCCCTAAACACTTTTTCTGGAGATGTCCTCAATGATAATTAGAGCCAGAGCGCCCCTTAGACTTGGGCTAGCCGGTGGCGGTACCGACGTCTCACCCTACTGCGATAGGTACGGTGGCTTGGTGCTGAACGCAACCATCGATAAGTACGCCTATACCACCATCGAGCCCGCGGAGAACGCAACAGTGCGCTTCGTCGCCGCGGACCAGCAGGAGACATGGCAGGGCGAGGCGGTCCCTTGTTTGGAGTTGGACGGGGTTTTGGCCTTACACAAAGGCGTTTATAACCGCGTTGTGCGACAATTCAACGGCGGCGAACCGCTTGCTATGACCCTGACGACCTATTCCGATGCGCCCCCAGGCTCCGGCCTCGGATCGTCTTCGACCCTAGTGGTTTCCATGGTCAAGGCCTTCGTCGAGTGGTTGAACCTGCCGTTGGGGGAATACGACATCGGCCATCTCGCCTACGAGATCGAGCGGCTTGACGTGAACCTGTCGGGCGGTCGTCAAGATCAGTACGCGGCCACCTTCGGCGGTTTTAACTTCATGGAGTTCCATCCCGGGGAGCGGGTGGTGGTGAATCCGCTCAGAGTCAAAAACTGGATTATTTCGGAGTTGGAGGCCTCTCTGTTACTCTATTTTGGCGGCGTGTCACGCCAGTCCGCCGAGATCATCGACGAACAGGCGAACAATGTGAAACGCAACGATGCAGCGGCGATAGAGGCTATGCACGCGTTGAAGGAGGAGGCCATCCAGATTAAGGAAAGCCTGCTGAAGGGAGATTTCGACGGCCTAGTGAACTCCATGGAAGCGGGCTGGGCAGCGAAGAAGCGCATGGCCAAGAGTATCTCAAACCCCAGTATCGAAACAAGTTACGAATTGGCCAAGGGCGCGGGCGCAAAGGCGGGTAAGATCTCTGGCGCTGGTGGGGGCGGATTTATGATGCTGTTGGTCGATCCCGCCAAGCGCATGGATGTAATACGCGCCTTGCAACAGGTCGAGGGCCGGATCTATACCTGCCATTTTACGAAGTACGGGACTCAAGGGTGGAAGATATATTGAAAAAGGTGATTCGCGACCAGATCCGCGAGACGGTCGAAAATCTTACCGCGATGTCGCTGGACGAGGACTTGATCGGCCGCATCGAGGCTGTGGCTAGTGGTTGCCTGGCGGCACTTCGCAACGGCAATAAGATCTTATTCGCCGGCAATGGCGGAAGCGCGGCTGACTCGCAACACCTCGCGGGAGAACTCATTAGCCGTTTCCACTATGATCGGCCGGGATTGCCGGCCGCCGCTCTGACGACTGACACCTCGGTGCTCACCGCCATCGGTAATGACTACGGTTTCGAACGTCTTTTCGCGCGCCAGATTGAAGCCGTCGGCGCCGCCGGCGACATTTTTTTTGCCATCTCAACCTCCGGGCGGTCCCCGAACATCCTTGAGGCCGTGCGCGTGGCCAACGAGCGAGGCTTGATCACCGTAGGGCTGACGGGTCGCAAAGGGAGTGAATTGGCGGGCCTGTGCAATCACTGTTTACGCGTGCCCTCCGACTCCACGCCCCGAATACAGGAAGGGCATATTCTTATGGGGCATATCATTTGCCAACTCATAGAAGCACAACTTTTTCCAAGACCGTGAACATGAAGCATCTCATGAGATGAGTATCTGGTCCAAAACGACCCGTGGTTACCACTTCGGTCTCACAAACGTCCTCGCTGTTAGGGCTCGCGAAAAAATAACTTCGTATTTTTCGCGCCCAGATTTTGGTCAGATTTGGACAACCCGATTGAGCAAAACTGTAAGGCTAGCCTGGCTAATTCGAGGATTTTGCGATTGAAGCTTGTTCAAAGATGGCCCGAAGATGGGATGCGAGAATCGTAAGTTTTTTTTCGCGAGCCCTTGGAAGAGGGCGTTTGTGAGACAGCAGTAATTAACTATAGACGCAATGCCGACAGCAACTCATTTGGAAGACCGAATGCAAGCCATCGTTCTGGCAGGCGGGTTGGGCACACGCTTACGGACAGTTGTACCGGATCTACCCAAGCCTATGGCCCCTATCCGCGGAAAGCCGTTTCTGAGCATATTACTGGATGACCTGGTCACTGCCGGGTTTTCCAATGTGATCCTTGCTGTCGGTTACCGTCACGAGGCGATTCGGGACTATTTCGGTGATCGTTACAAATCCCTACGCCTTGATTACTCGGTGGAGTCGGAGCCTCTAGGCACCGGTGGCGCCATCTGGCTGGCGTTGGCGCAGACCACGGCGCCCCACGTCTTCGTTGTTAACGGCGATACCTACCTAGAGCTGGACTATCAATCGATGCTAGCGTTCCACCATGAGGCAAACGCGACGCTTACTGTCGCAGTATGTTCGGTTCCCGATGCGGGTCGTTACGGCGCACTAGACATCGAACGAAATCGCATTCGAGGTTTTTCCGAAAAAGGACGATCCGGTCCTGGGATAATCAATGGCGGCGTCTATCTTTTGTCTCGTGATCTTTTCAACGGCTACGCCCTCCCGACCGTCTTCTCCTTTGAAACGGATCTCCTAGCGCCCCATGTCGGAACGCTTCGCCCGCTAGCGTTCCAGACGGCGGGAACGTTCATCGATATTGGAGTGCCCAAGGATTACGCCCGCGCCCAGGATGTGCTCAGCCCACGTCTCGAACGGCGCGATGGAGGCGGGTAATGAAAACGTGTCGGGCAAGTACGCGGAAAAGGTCGCGGGCGCATTGTCTTGTTTCGATCGGATGCTTTTGCGACGCTATCGCCCGATTGTGCCCGGGGCGGCGATGGCCGATACGTTTGAGCGTCGTTACGTTTCCTTATTTTTAAAGTACCGCCCATTCACCATCTTTGATACAAGCGTAGTGCGTTCCACGCACCGTTTCACCGCCGCAAGATTCATCCACTTTATCAGTCGTAACCAAACATCGTGGCATACCAGCCGTTGTTTTGTCGTAAACGCGTGTCGCTACCATTGTTCTTGTAGTACCTCCATTGTTACGGTGCACGGAGTGCACCCTACCTGGCCTACGCGACCAACCGCACATGGGCATCGATGACGTCCCAGGGCGCTATCAGTAATCCTTCCTCGGTGCGCTGGATGAGATCAACTTCCTCCAGCGCACTGACATCGACGTGGACATTTTTGTAGTCCCGGCGCAGTTGTTTCGCCAACGCCCGGACGCTCGACGGGCCGTGTTGGCGCAGTGTTTTCATCAACTCCAGCCGCTTGGGTGTTAGTACCGAAGCCAGCATGGCAAAGTCCTCGAAATTGAGGTGAATTTCCGCTTTCTCGGTCTCGCTCGTCTCAGCTTTATGCCAAGCTTTAACGAAACGCTTAAAGCCACGGCCCGCGTCTTCTACACCAATATGGATATGCTGTTTACTCATGATGCTCACCTCGTAAGCGTTCGATATCCGCTCTGAAGTCCTGGATCAATTGTTCAACGGAGATAAAGGTATAAGGAATTTCCTGGTCCCCGTCATGACGGTGATCACCCTTTCCCCGCTCATTGTCGTATCGCACCAGACACTTGCCGGGAAAACCATAATACAGCCGGTACTTGAGACCGTGCGGCCTCTCGCTATCGGTTTCTGGTAGACGCCAGATTACCATCTCGCGATTGGCCCCATCAGCGTACACATATTTATCCCGGAAAAGTAGTTGTGCCAACATATGGTTAACTATACCATATGGTTATTAATTATGATACGTTGAATTAGTATTTCTTTTAAAACCACGTCAAAGGAATCGCCTACGCTACGAGACAGGGAGAGCCGAAGGCGAAGTTGAGTAGTCCCTGGTACGAGCGCATGGACGCGCGAAGGTAGAGTAACGCAGGACGCAGTTACCGAGCTACAGGAGTGAAGGATGAGCGCAGAGAATAAGGAGCGACTATCGTGGCGTAGCGCCATTGTGGGAGTCGTTCGGAGTCGCAGGGTGACGGAGTGCGATGGACGCAGGGCAGCCAGGGCAACAGGAATGAACAGCTGTGTTAGCGAGGGATTATGGGCCATCCATGGCCCAGAAGACTTACCGAGGTAGCGGCACCCCGACCTAATCACATATGAGCAGAATTACTACGGTCGTCCCCGGATTCCGCAAGCTCCATCTGGGCTACCAGGCTCAGTGTGCCAAAACCCGGAGGAAGATCAATCGGGTAGGTCTTCACTACAGGTGTATTTAGGTTGTACGGCTGGAGCATTTCAATCAGTTACGCCGCGAAAGAAGTTAAGAATCGCTCGCGTAGAGGATAAATCGCAAGAGTCGGGCTAGTAGCTGAAATCACCTTCGTCGGTTCGCTACGATCTATGGCGAGACACGGGGACTACGAGCATCTTTGCCGCATGCGGCTACGAATTTGTAACGAGATACGATTAGGAGATAGAATCGGGTTCGAGAAAAAATAATTTTGTCTATTCTACCAGTGCTTTCAGAACCGGCATTGGAGAACCCATCTCCCATTGAACAAGCCGGTGTAGTCGTAATGCGATTGAGGTTCGAAAGGATTAACCGAGAATACGCGAGTTACGGGCTATACGCCATCGCCATTAGCGTTATCGTGATAGTGGCTTCGCTGGCAGTCTCTTCCTGGGGACCCAACAATCTTATCCGGTATCCCCTGCTTCACAAGTCTATGTTCATCCAGGTTTCCGTCTGGCTCATCGCTACCGTATGGGTCCTGCATCTCGGCTTCTTCCGCGGTGGAAAGGCTATTGCGTTCAAAAGAAGCCCTTTCGACGCTCCTCTGATTCTTCTTTTCGGCTGGGGTGCGCTATCCCTAATTTGGGCGGAAATGTCCGAACATACGCTTGTCGGATTACTGAGATGGAGTGCCGTCGGGCTAATGATGTTGGTGGCCTATCAAACCATCCGCAGCGAAAAGGACATCCGGCTGGTGCTGGGGGCCCTTTTCACAGCTGGCGTCATTGTTTCTGTGATCGGAATCCTCCAAATGCTGACCGACTTTGATTACATTGCTCAAGTTGTGAAATCCGCGTCCACCTCATACGGGCCTTCGATGAGGATGACTCCAAATGGCAAGCCCTGACAAATCTTGCGGTCGTGCAGTATCGTTATCTTGAGGAACAAACAAAGGGTTTGGAAAATATGCGCCGGTCGCTTGAACTCAATCCAAACCAGGAGAACGCGCCTGTTTTTCGTCAACTCATACACCAAGCGGTATCTGTGGGCGCGGAAAATTAGATTCGTCGATTTTTTAATAGCTCAACCCGCGCGATCCGCTTTCGGACTACATCTCGCCGCAGCAAGCGGTCTCTTCAGCGCCAGTTCACGTAGCTGACTTACCCGTCGCTCGTGGGTAAAGTTCTCCAGTACCCGTTCTCGACCGCGTTGCCCCATCGCCCTTGCTAGGGTTGGTTCGCGTAAAAGCCGCGCTAGGGCTGTCGCGACATCTTCGACCTTTTCGCCGTCTACGCGTAGGCCCGTCTCGCCATCCACTACGGCGGACCCTGTGCCTCCCGTATTGCCGGCAACCGCTGGTTTGCCGCTAGCCGCCGCCTCTAAAAACACCAGGCCAAAGCCTTCTGTGTCACCGTCGATATCACGGTTAGGCATGGCGAAGGCATCGCAGGTGTTATACCAGTGAGGCAGGTCTTCGTAACTTACCTGCTTTAGAAAGTGAATTCGCTCCTGCACTCCGTGCTCAACGGCCAATTGGTGCAGATAATCGTAGTCCTCGCCCGTACCGATTAACGCATAGTGGACGTCCAAGCCCTGTCGCGTCAACGTAGGCATCGCCCTGATCACGTTGTCGAAGCCTTTACGTCGCTGCAGACGGCCCACCGACAGTATTAACCTTTGCTTCTCTGTGATGCCAAGACAGCTACGCAATTCTTCGCAAGGTTGCTCCGGGTGGAACCTTTCTTCGTCAACGGTGGGGTAAACTACAGCAACGTGCTTTGGGTCGACACCGATTAGGTTGACCAGGGTGTCCCGGGTAAAGTCGCTGTTAGAAAGCACCCAGTCGGCGTGGCGTAAAGCAAAACGCATCGTTTTAAATTTTCTTCCCCGCCCCCAGCCCGTAAGCTCCTCCCCGTGGGCGTAGATCAGGACCGGCCGCCCGGTCAGCCTCGCCACCGCCCAAGCCGTGATCCCCTCCGGTAGCGCCCGTCCGGCGAAAACCGCCTTAGTGCGTTGGGTCAAGGCCAGGCTTATGCTGCGCAGAAAGAACTTAGCATACATGAGGGTAGACTCCGGCTTGAGCCACGGATGTCTTTTGAGATCCAAGCGATGGATGCGGTTGGGATGACTGCGGTCAAATTCCTCCGCCCCGGGCGCGTCGGCGGTAATGATATGCACCTCTTTTCCACCGAGGCGACGGAAATCGTCATCGAATGAGGAAGCGGTGCCGCCTTTTGTGGGTAAAAATATTTCAGTAATCATAAGACAGGGAACGGGAGAGCGGTTCATATGATGGACACTTTTTTTGCGAGGCACCCGGTATGTTTAGCGACCCTACGCGCTAAGGCGAAAGGGGGTAGGGGCGCGTGATGTTCTTGTAACAACACGGCTTCAAATCCCTAGACGAGAGTAGTCGTGATGCGTACTCGGCCCAAGAGCATATAGTTTCTGTGGGAAAGGGGGTTGCATCGTACGTAGTTCATTTCACTTGAGCGTAAGAATGCGCATGTAATGCTGTAAAAGAATACTAACGCAGTGATGTTGTCAAAGGTGGGAATTATACTTCTTTCTGAATCAGAATGTTAATTCCTAGAAAGAATCCGAGCCAATATATTTTCGCTTCGAGACGCTCTCATTCATCTTTTCGGGGCTTGTGTAAAAGCGGTTGGTTGCCGCGAAGTAGTTAGGGCCGCGGAAAAAAATAATTATCCAACCTTGCTTGTCTTTTCACTCGGCTTCTGCGTTACGGAAAGTGTTACATATCTCAATATGCGCCACTTGCCGCGCCTTGAATCTGAGCAAAAATCCGGCGCAATTTTGGATAATTATTATTTTCCGTGGCCCTTAGCGCGATTGCGCTCCTTCGGGATATCGTTGTCTGGGCATGCGTCTATCCGGTTAAAGCGGTCCGCTCGTCCAAAAGCTATTTTCCAGATAAGGGACGGTAGTTTTTACGAGACACCGGTGAGAAACAACTTCCACACCCGTTTTCTGCCCCCACGCGTGGTCCGTTACAGTCAATCTGAATCCGCGAGTCAGATTAAACTTTTCCACCACGCTTCATTTTCCAAATACCATTGAATCGTTTTTCGTATTCCTGTCTCGAATGATTCTTGCGGATAATAACTAAACTGATCGGCTATTTTTGACGCATCAATCGCGTATCGCCAATCATGTCCCGGCCGGTCTTTTACGAACGTTATCAAATCACTGGACGAACGCCCTTGAGCGCAGGGCGCCTGCGGGAAGCGCGACATTATTTGGTGGTCATTCTCGAACGCCTCGTCCATTAATTGACAAATTAGATTTACAATATCGATGTTCTGCCACTCGTTATTCCCGCCGATATTGTAGGTTTCGCCGATTTGGCCCTGTTGCAGTACCAACTCGATACCGCGGCAGTGGTCTTCCACATAGAGCCAGTCACGAATGTTTTTACCATCACCATAAACCGGTAATGGGACGTCCCGAAGAATGTTGGTTATCATTAGCGGGATGAGTTTCTCCGGGTAATGGTAGGGGCCATAGTTGTTGGAGCAGTTGCTGGTCGTGACATTTAGGCCATAAGTGTGATGATAGGCGCGTACCATGTGATCCGAGGCGGCTTTACTCGCCGCGTAGGGCGAGTTTGGCGCGTAAGCAGTGGTCTCTTTGAACGCCGGATCCGTTGCCTTTAGTGAGCCGTATACTTCATCGGTGGAGACGTGGTGGAAGCGATGATCCGCGACCGGATGTTCCACGTCCAGCCAGACCGATTTGGCCGCCTTCAGAAGGCTGTGAGTGCCGACGACGTTGGTTTCGATGAACGCTTCCGGTCCGGTAATCGAGCGGTCAACGTGGGATTCGGCAGCGAAGTGGACGACAGTGTTGAGTTGTTCTTCCCGTAGCAGTGATTCCGCGAGCGTTTGATCACAGATGTCGCCATGCACGAAACGGAAGTGTGGATTTGCTTTTAGCGGATCTAAGCTGGCGAGATTGCCGGCGTAGGTAAGCGCATCTAAAACGACAACGCGATCGTTTGGGTGCTGCCTAAGCCAGTACTGAACGAAATTACAACCGATAAATCCGGCACCACCGGTAACGAGCAGTCTTCTATGCATGACAATTAGCTCTACGATTTCAGATATTCAGAGATTGTTCGGTCTTCGTAGGTCACGTTACGATTGCTACATGACAAACTACAAACTATTCCTTGTAAGTGAACCCTGCGCGCATTCTAACCTACAAATACTAAATCTTCCTGCGCCCTGCTTCTCGTTTCCCCGGTAAATTTTGAGGCTAATGCCACACCAGACAGCCCCGTACATACTATCGCCAGGCCCGAATGGCACTTACTTAAGCGATTCTATACCCGATGTAGGGTGGGTTAGGCGCGTCTTTTTGCGCCGTAACCCACCAGTCGTGCCGCTAGGCACTCATAAAAAACAGGTTGCGTTGACGCTTGGTGGGTTACGCAAAAAGACGCTAACCCACCCTACATTTTGGCTTAAGTAAGTGCCATTCTCGCCAGGCCCTTCTCGATCTCTAGCGGCTGGTTTAAAGCGTCTTCAGCCCCCGCAGCATCTCGCGCAACGCCGCTCGCCATTGAACGGGGTACTCAATTCCTAGTGCGTGCCACGTGGCGGATTTCTCCAATACGCCGTAGGCGGGGCGCTTGGCCGGTGTTGGGTACTCGTGCGTTTGCAGCGGCCTAATGGGTATTGTTCGGTCGATCAACCCCAGCGCTTGGGCTTCCTCCTGTATCGCCACCGCAAAATCGTACCAACTGGCGACGCCCGCGTCTGTCCAGTGGTAAGTGCCCGTCAATTCCGGTCGTTCGACAAAACGCCATATGGCCTTGGCCAATCCATTCGCCCATGTTGGGGTTCCAACTTGGTCAGCAACGATGCCGAGCTCATCGCGCTCTCGCGCGAGGCGCAAGATCGTCTTAACGAAATTGTGGCCGTGGGCGGAATAAACCCACGCCGTGCGAATAATTAATGCAGTGTCACCCAGTACTTCGCGCACCGCTTGCTCACCCGCCCACTTACTGGCGCCGTAAACGCCAAGTGGGTTGGGCCGGTCGTCGGGTTGGTACGGTCGGTGTTGTTTTCCGTCGAAAATAAAATCGGTGGAGACGTGGATCAGGCGTGTCCCGTTTCCCTGAGCCCCTTGCGCCAATTGAGCAACACCATCTCTGTTGACCGCGGTTGCCGACTCGGCTTGGTCTTCGGCCTTGTCGACAGCGGTGTAGGCGGCCGCGTTAATGATCACGGCGGGCTCGTGTTTCACCATCCAGGCATCGATATGCTGTCGGCTAGTAATATCGATCGCGTCGACGTCAGTCGCTACTACAGTGAGATTGGACGGCGCGGTGCGCTGGAGTTCCCACCCGAGCTGGCCATTGCTTCCGGTTATCCAGACTTTCATGGGTAATACTCTATTTCGCCAAAAAAGTTGCCGTCCGCGTCCTTGTTCGACAAAAGTGGCGATTGGTTGTCTACCAGCGGCCAGTCTATGGCTAAATCGGGATCATCCCAGCGCAAGGAGCGTTCGTGTTCTGGGGCATAGAAGTCAGTACACTTGTAGACGAACTCTGCCGATTCACTCGTCACATAGAATCCGTGCGCAAATCCGGGGGGTACCCACAACATACGTTTATTATTCGCTGAAAGGGTGATGCCCGTCCATTGGCCAAAGGTGGCTGAGGATTCTCTCAAATCAACCGCTACATCAAATACCTCGCCGGCGACCACGCGTACCAGCTTGCCTTGTGGTTGTTGGACTTGGAAGTGTAAACCCCGCAAGATGCCTCGGGCGGACTTGCTATGGTTGTCTTGGACGAAGGAAGCATCTAGCCCCGCCTCGGCAAACTTTTGCGCATGCCATGTCTCCATAAAAAAACCGCGCTCATCACCGAAAACACGGGGTTCGATCACAATAACATCCGGGATCTCCGTGGGGATGAAGTCCATATCACCGCCCCTTCAGTATTTGTAGCAAGTATTGTCCATAGCCGCTTTTGTTTAGCGGTTTGGCCAATTCCGCGAGTTGCTCATCACTAATATAATTCATTCGCCACGCCACTTCCTCAGGGCTTGCGACCTTCAAGCCCTGGCGTGATTCCAATACCTCGATGAAATGCGCCGCTTCAAGGAGCGATGCGTGGGTTCCCGTATCCAACCACGCAGTACCGCGGCCTAGTAATTCGACGTGTAAATCATTCCACTTAAGGTATTGCGTGTTAACGTCAGTGATTTCCAATTCACCTCGAGGAGAGGGTTTAAGGTCCCTTGCGACATCAAGAACTCGATTATCATAAAAGTAGAGGCCCGTGATCGCATAATTGGATTTCGGCTCCGAGGGTTTTTCTGCTAAACCGACGACACATTTATTCTGATCGAACTCCAAAACGCCGTAGCGTTCTGGGTCTTTTACCCAGTAACCGAATACCGTGGCGCCTACCGCGCGCTGTGCTGCAGCTTGTAGCTGTTGAGCCAGCCCGTGCCCGAAGAAAATGTTGTCCCCTAGCACCAATGATACCGAATCGCGACCGACGAATTCTCGACCGATGATGAAAGCCTGCGCTAAACCCTCGGGATTCGGTTGTTCGGCGTAGGATAACGAGATACCCAATTGGTTACCGCTGCCGAGCAAGTCGCGAAATCGGGGGAGGTCTTGCGGTGTAGATATGATCAAAATATCACGAATGCCCGCTAACATCATCGTGCTAAGCGGATAGTAGATCATCGGTTTGTCGTACACGGGCATCAGTTGTTTGCTGACCGCCAGTGTCAACGGGTAAAGTCGGGTTCCAGATCCCCCGGCGAGAATTATTCCCTTCATTCGTTGTGGCTCCTAAATGCCGGCTGCAACGGCGAGCATGGCTTAAACGATTCGTCCTAAACAGTTTAACTGTGCCGGAAAATAGTACGATAGAAACGCCTACTGGAGCACAGCCATTTATAACATCGGTTAAAAGTCGGATTTATCAAGAGGCCGGTGATTCTTACGCGCGGCGCCACGCGTATTATACCGGTTACCGCAACCCCCGGTGATGCTTTGTGGTGCCGGTGGCCTCAGAAACAAGGCCCTAACGTTCAGCAGCCAACACTTCGATTATATGCTACTATCGTTAAGGAATTATGGTGACTCACAAAGTGGGTGGTCGACAAGCTGTTAGACGCGTTCGGAAGCGGCTCGACCCGGTCGTTTCCGACTGCGTAGCCACTCAATCAGCGGAAGTACGGCTTTGTACGACAGGTGACGTGCCAGTAGCAACGGCGGCATTCGTAGCCAATGCGAACGTAGGTACAACAACCAACGGGCTAGGCCAGTGCTCACGCGCGGGAAGTCTGGATGATCGGGTAGCAAGCCCCTCGGGACAAGCCAATCCATTAGAAACAGGGCAAAGGGATTTGGCGTAGTTGCGTTTATTTCAAGCGCCACCGCTTCCGGAACCTTCGTTCCAAGAATTCTCTGGGTGTAGCGCAAGGTGTAGAATAACGGTCTTCCTACGCCCAGCCGTTCGGATCTCGATAGGAGTTGTGGCCAGAACGTGGGATCTTCTCCAAAGTGTTTAAGCAAATCATCTAGGTCAACGAGATCACGTAACTGGTTGGCCATGTCGCTGTCGTAGAACAAATGAACAGCGCTATGCAGCACGATATCAGTTCGCGACAGGGTAGCTAGCATAGGGTCGTCGGTAATACGCGCATCCTGTAGCAGCAACTCGGCGTTGGGTTGTAGCCGACTTGTGCGCGGGAGGATAGTGTGATGAATATCGACTTCGATCTCTCGCTCTATATGGCGCAACGGCGGTAACTCGTGCATCCACGTGCGGTAGTAGCGTTGATCGTAGGGCGATAACTTTGTGGCTTTCCATCCTTTCTGTTTAAGCGTTTCCTCGACAATATCGAGTTTATTCTCTGGTATCAGTATATCCACATCAGCGGCAATGCGGCCAAGCGCCGGCGGCAACTCTGCCATCAAGTACGCAGCGCCTTTTAATAGGATTAGCGGGGTATGGGTTTCCCGGAGCGCCCAACATAAGCGATTGAGTTCCCATCGCATCATCTGTTCCCGTTTGTTGGCATAAACGTGTACGCCTTCTAGGATGGCCGCCGCTCTTGTTGGAATACGAGCAACATCGCCAGACTCATGGAGCATGATCGCAAGGCGGGCTAATAGTCGCGTTCGTCGCCCCACGCGCAACAACAGGTCCCACTCCCGTTCGGAAAAGCTCGCCATAATGTCAGGGGAACGGACCGCTCGCAAGAGAAGTTCCTGCGCCGTCTTGGACAGATGTGTTGCGTTATTCATTGCCTTGTATGGCCACCTGTTCCAATACGTTTATGGCTTCATCCAGATTCGAATAGGACAACCGGTAACACGAACAGGTTTTGACCAATTCAGTAATGGCCCGAAAGGCCGTTTCGCCTAGCATCTCATAATTAAAAGCGTTAGTGGCCGCCATCAGAAACGCTTGAGATTTTGGCATGGGCTCCAATGAGGTTGGAACGTCCGATTGCCAGCGTGGGAACACGATCACTGCGGCTTGAGTGGTTTCCCCGGCCCGTTTTATGCAGCCGGTCGGGGGGCGGAGGTGGGCTACGGTACCCTTGCGAGTTTTGGTGAAGTCGGGGCCAATGACCGCCTCGGGCTCAAATTCTCGTATAACGGCAATGGATTCATTCTTAAGCGGCAACAACCGCGGTAGCGGTATCAACCGCCCATCCCTCGGCCGAATCAGGCCGAACTCATCAGAAAAGAGGCGCCAGCCGCGGTGGATAAGCGCGGCGCACAGCGTGGTTTTACCGTGGCCCGGCCAAGCGGGGAATATAATGCCTCGGCCGCGTCGTTCGACGACCGCAGCGTGTAGCAAAAGAAACTGGTGTGCGCGAGTGGCAATGCACCAATTGATACCCCACTCGAGCAACGGAAACGCCAACCGCGCCGGAAAAGGTCTAAATGGCGAGTTGCCGTCCATTAAGAACTGAACCTGTGGATGTATCCAGCGGCGAATGTTGGAAGGGGGCGCCACTCGAACGTGGTAGTCCGAGATTTCCGATTCACCGCAGATTACATAATCGTGATACAAGTAGCGAAGCGGATCGATTAGACCACTCAATGTTGTCGATCTTATGCTGACCGTAAAAGGCCCCATAGACACTTTCAAGCCGGTCGACGCGAGACGCTGCTGCAGGTGTTCTAAGTCTAATTCTCCAACCCTCACCGGACACTGCTTAATTTGATAGAGGTGAATGCTTCGATACCAAGCCGAGATGATCAAAACGCGCAAGTAGGCTTTCGATGCGTTTCACGAATTCTTCGGAAATATCCAATCCTAGTCGCTTCTCGAGCTTTTTAGCCAATTCGGAAACCGAGTACGTATTGGTCTCTAATTCCTGCAGAAGAACAGCGCCCACCTGATTGAGGTAGTGGGTTTTTCCCGCTTGAGAATGAAAGAGTATGAATTCGTCATCCCAGCTGACCCAAATAAGGCGGGTGTTATCCGGAACGCGCCATTTTTCGGTGGATTTTGAGGTCATCTTTACCGTGGGTATATCGCGCAGCATTAGTTGACAACGTACACATAAAACGCGCGTTTTGATCACGCTCACAATGTACTGCTTGTGGTCTGTGGAAATACAGCAGGAAAACGCTGTATTAAATGATAGACGCTCCGGATGAGGCGGTAATTATAATCGCAGTCGCATCTTCGCATCCCTCTTCAGGACCCTGAAACGTCCCGACCATGTAGGGCGGCTCGCCGAGATCAAATCTGTTGTTGCCGGCGTCTCCGCTGACGGGAATATAACAAATCGGATCACCGTTTTCATCGGTGAATGGCATGTCATTCGGTGTAGCTTGGGTGACGGTATTCCCGCTGGATTGGGCTAGTGCGGCACCACTCTGCAGCGTTACGATAAATGGCATGGCCGCCACCGCACCTTTAACCAGAGTGCGACGCTGGGGCTCCGGTACTGAATCGCCCACCTGCTCTCTATCAGGTAATGATGCCACGTTGTTGGGATTTTGTTTTTTTTGAGTCATATTGGCAGCGCCTAAAACGCTAAGTTATTACTTATTTAATTATTATATTAAGCGCCAGCCTACACCTGGCGTTTCATTGTGTCAAGGACTAGCGTGGGACGAGTGGATGCTACCGCAGCATGGCGTTTTACAGGTAATCTGAGTGGTGTAACCACCGCAGATTCTCGGAAAACCTTGTCCCAAACAGGGGGCTTGTCGCGGACGTTCTTTACCATTTTGTTCTTCGCAATAGCCCTGAGGGCGGGAGTCAGCGATTCAGTCGGCATCGCCCGTACTGGTAAAACATGCGGGCTCGACGACAAAATAAAGTACTGCTACGGAACTAACGCCCTTACCGAGTTTACGCCTTGGTGGCGGGGTAGGGTGGCTTCGACACCGCTACGTGACGTAAGAATCACCGGTTCGCGGCGTGCTCGTACTCTTAAACCGCCCTCTCGCTAGGTGTTTGTTTTTCCTCAAATGGCCGATACGCAGTAGAGGTCGTAAAACATCATAAATTGGTCGAGCGCATGACGGTCCGTCTTGATCTCCACAGTGCACTTGCGCGTATCAAAATGGACAATGCGCTCCCGCCAAAAATCGCGCATATCGTCCACCTGAGATCCGTTTTCAAGCTGCACCCTATAATAACCTTCGTTTGAAACGGCCATTGGAATCCTCATATGTATCGCTTTAACTGAACCCTGTTACCGAATAGCCATTAAATCCTAAGTGGTTATAGGTGTCTGTGCATTAATGCGAAACATTCTTGTGAAAAATTACCTCAAGTTTGTGCATTAATGTGACGGCCTTGGGGCGTAGCAGTTTATATGAGTCTGCGTATTGAGTGAACATGTAAATCCCTCCCACCGGGAACATTTATATTTCTTTGACAATTTAGATCTTTAGTCTCAGCGCGCCGTAGCGTACTGCAGACCCAAAAATTGCTTTAGTTGTATTTTACATAAGTATTTTGCCTTATAAAAGCCCGCGAGGATTAGGGTCTTGATAGAGGCCTCATTCCTGCGAAAACCGCGGGTTTTAGGGTCTTCCAGTTCACCACTCCTTTAAACCGCGGGGTTCCTCCCTTCTAATGCTAATCTTCGCCGATTAGCCCGGTAGCCTGGATGGAGCTTGCTGAACCCGGGGACGACGGTGGTAATTCTCCCGGGTTCCGCAGGCTCCATCCAGGCTACGACATAGCACTACACAAGTGCGCCGCCGAAAATAAAACTTTCACACGGTTGACCTTCCCGCACCTTAGTATGTAGCGAAGACTTTCGCGATCATAATAAACAAAATCAAAGTGTTATCTGTACAAATTAATGTGTTGATTGCGCAAAACGCGACGATTCGAGAAAGACGGATTAGGTTGCCCCGCGGCGTACCTCGCTTCTAATACGAAGCGACGCCGATTAAAATATCAGTCATATTCCACAGACTGCGCCCAATAGCCGGTATTGCATTCAACGGAAAAACGGGAGTGTTAAAACAATCACTTGGCAGCCATCTCTCTCGTATTTTATTCAGGTAGCTGACGCCAAACGGAATAGGAGTGGCAGATGCGTCGTATTAAACACTGGTCGTTAATATCAAAAACGCTAGCTGCCCTTGTGATTAGCGGTATTGCACAACTGCCCAATCCTGTGATCGCCGGCGGCGGTCCGGAGACGACGCTTGTAGTTGTCAACGGCGACTCGCCATTGTCTCTCTCTATTGCGAATGCTTACGTGCGGATGCGCGAGATTCCGGAAAACCACGTTGTTTGGCTCCACAATGTGCCCTCACTTAACAACATTAATATAAACCTCTTTCGCGAGAGAGTCTGGACGCCGATTCAAGTGCATATTGAGGCGAATGATCTCGCCGAAGAGATCGACATCATCGCCTATTCAACGGATTTCCCCTACGGTGTCGATTTCAAAAGCGATTTGCGGACTCAGAAAGCGCAGAAAGTTAAGATACCGCGCAAGAACTGGCGCTATATCGGCAGAGTGGCTTCGTTGACGGGGCTTACCTATTTCGCCCGACGGGTTGAGATCGGTGATCTAGGTTATTTGGGGGGCAATCGTTACTTTCGACGCAATACCACGCCTCGCCTGAAACCGCCTAGAGCGCCCGACACAGCTGAGTTCGAACTTTACAATACAGGTATGCAGGCCCTTAGCGAAGATCGATACGAGGAGGCTACTGAAGCGTTTCGATCGCTAACGGAAACTTATCCATGGAGCGATCTCGCGTGGTATGTTCTGGCACTCAGTACAACGGCTTTAGGTGAGCAGGAGGAAGGCATTGTTGCGCTAAGCCGCGCAGTGGACGCTGGATGGTCGGATAGTGCAACGGTACGCATGGACAAGCGTCTAAGAAAACTACGAGAGCACCCCGATTTCGGAAGTCTAATCAAGCGAATGAAGACCGCAGCAAGGACGTTTCAACCGGCCCATGGTTTCCGTAACCACTA
>CALZJI010000148.1 GCA_945787615.1 uncultured Chromatiaceae bacterium
ATGTGATTCATGCGGTGAATACGCAAAGGCGGATCTATTGGTCGAGCACGAGGGTAACCGCGTATGTCGTGAATGCCTTGCGCGGCCGGATTCCGCATGAAGCAGTAGCGTTTAATTTAGTCACGCAGTCCGTTAAATGCATGGACCGCCCACGTCAACGCCGCCGCGGCGAAAATAAATACGACGATAAGTCCTTGAAAAAAGTATCCCGTATCCAGCGGTCCAATCATTGTTCCACGTACCCCTTCGACGGCGTAGTTTATGGGATTGATGGATGCGATAAAGGAAATCCACTGTGGCATGAAATTTTCTGGGACCATCGCTGTCGAGAAAAACATCAGCGGCAACGTCATCAGGTTGCCAACCACGACGAGTGGTTCTTCCCGCTGGAGTATAATCGCGAAGCCGTTGGACAGGGAGGCAAAGCCAACGCCAAGTAGAAAAATCACCAACAAACCGCCAATTAGTGGAATGAGATCAAATTGTATATCAGTGCCAATGAGCGCCGCGACGATCAGGATAATTAGCGCTTGAATCATGACTTGAACCGCGGAATGAAGTACCCGGCTTAAGACGATGGATATTCGGCTTATCGGCGCCACCAGCATTTTGTCAATGGAGCCGGCGGTAATTTCGCGCAACAAGCTCACCCCTGACCAGGAAGAGCCGAATAGCACTGTCATAATCAACACGCCGGGAACGAAAAAATCCATATAACTGTCTGCGGGGAACCCGGGTAATTGCGCCATGTTACGGAACAACTGACCAAATATGACTAACCAGATGAGCGGTTGGATCAGATTAAACAAGGACCATAAAGGGGTTCTTAACGAAATCTTTAAATATTTGTTAAAAAGATACCATGTGTCTGCGACCACGTTCGTTCCTTTTTCTAACGCTAGTAATTAAGGGCCACGGAAAAATATAATTATCCAACCTTGCTTGTCTTTTTACTCAGCTTCTGCGTTACGGCA
This sequence comes from uncultured Chromatiaceae bacterium, assembly GCA_945787615.1. Taxonomy (GTDB): domain Bacteria; phylum Pseudomonadota; class Gammaproteobacteria; order JAADHS01; family JAADHS01; genus CALZJI01. The sequence continues at coordinate 975 of CALZJI010000148.1, forward strand.
AGTGTTGCATATTCCAGTATGCGCCACTTGCCGCGCCTTGAATCTGAGCAAAAATCCGGCGCAATTTTTGGATAATTATCATTTTCCGTGGCCCTAATCTTGTTTGTTCTTGTCTTGCCATTTTTGCCAGTCGTGGGTTTTGTTTTTCTGTTCCAACGTGTCGCCGCCGGGGCTTTCGTTTTCACCCTTCTGCTGCCACTTTTGCCAATCGCTAGACTGATTCTTGTCCCAGTTATCCTGTTCCCAATGGGTGTTTTCTTTGGTGCTTTCGGTTGATTGTTCGGTAGCTTGGTTAGAAGCCGTAGTCGAAGCGTCCTGGCTGCTCCAAGCTTGTTGTTTGTCCTGCCATTCGCCTTTCGAGCTTTCGTCGGTCTCGCCGCTTTCACTATCTTGCCAATCTTGGTTTTGCCACTTCTTTTGCCATTTGCCACCGCCGCCTTTGCCGGCCCATTGGTGCCACCACTCTTCGCCCTCTTCCTCACCGGTGTCCTCCATGCTGGTTCCGGTGAATTGAAGAAATACATCATCTAAGCTCGGGCGAGCCAATGACAGTTCGGCGATGTCCACGTTCTCTTCGGCAGCCAGTGCCGCGATTTTAGGCACGCTGCTGGCACCATGGTCCACGTACAAGTGCAAGCGATTTCCTTCCCATAACAGTCGTTGGGCGTGCCCTTGCTGCTCTAGAGCCTCGGAAAAGCGTTGCGTAGCGGAGTCTTTTTGGGAGAATGTTAAAGTAAGGGCGTCGCCACCGATACCGTTCTTTAATGCCTCCGGTGTATCGACGGCGCAAATGCTACCGTTGTTGATTATGGCAACACGGTGCGATAGGTTGTCGGCTTCTTCCAGGTAATGCGTGGTCAGGAGGATAGTGAGCCCCAGCTCTATATTCAATTTTTCAATATAACGCCACAGACTTTTACGGCTTTTTATGTCGAGGCCAAGCGTGGGTTCATCCAAAAAGATGACCTTTGGTTTGTGAATCAGCGCGGTGGCGATGTCCAGCTTTCGTCGCATGCCGCCCGAATAGGTCATAACCTGCTGGTCAAGCGCGTCGGTGAGTTCGAAATAGTCCGCCAGTTCGTCGATCCGCTGTTGAATTTCGGCCTTGGGCATATGGTAGAGCTGACCCTGTAACGAGAGGTTTTCGCGACCTGTCAAAAGGAAATCGACGCCTGTTTGCTGCGCAACCAGGCCGATGGATTCGCGCACTTTGTCGGGAGCGCGATCAATGTCATGGCCCGCCACATGTACCTTGCCATCGTCGAACCCGGCTAATGTGGATAATACGCGTATGGTTGTGGTTTTGCCGGCGCCGTTTGGTCCTAGCAGGGCGAGTATTTCGCCTTGTTCTACCTGCAAGCTTAGTTCGTTGACCGCCTTGTGCCCCGACGGGAAGATTTTAAGTAATTTTTCTACTTGAATCATGATGTTAGTTCTATTTTCTGATGCGCGAATGACCCGCCGCATGACAAGTGCAACGAGCTATAATTATATCGGCGTTACCCATTGATTCGTTATAGAGGGATCGTTGACCAACCACCATTTTTTTCGGTGAGCAAAAGTATATACGAAGTTGTTAAGGAAAGGGCGGTTATGTATAGCGCCTTTTTATCCAGTCAATAAAAGCGAAGACCAGCGAGGGACAGTTATGCGCGTGGTAGGTATTGAGAGTTCTTGCGACGAGACAGGTGTCGCCATTTACGACTCCGAAGAGGGTTTGCTTGCCGACGGGCTCTACAGCCAGGTAACACTGCATGAGCAATACGGCGGGGTGGTACCGGAACTGGCCTCTCGCGACCATGTTCGCAAGACGTTGCCTCTATTGCGAGAAGTCATGGCGGAAGCGCAAACTTCGGCGGCGGCTATAGACGGCGTTGCCTATACCGCGGGGCCAGGCCTCGTCGGCGCGTTATTAGTGGGCGCCGCCATAGGGCATGGTATGGCCTGGGCATTGGGCGTACCGGCGATAGCGGTTCACCACATGGAAGGCCACTTGTTGGCGCCCATGCTGGAGGCCAAACCACCCGCATTCCCCTTCGTTGCGTTACTGGTCTCGGGTGGCCACACCCAACTGGTGCGTGTTGAAGGCGTTGGGGCGTATGAGGTGCTCGGTGGAACGGTGGATGATGCCGTGGGCGAAGCATTTGATAAAACAGCAAAAATGCTGGGGTTGGGCTACCCGGGGGGGCCGGCAATCGCGAGACTGGCCGAGCAGGGCCGGCCTGACCGGTTTCGTTTCCCGAGACCGATGACAAATCGGCCGGGGCTCGATTTTAGTTTCAGCGGCTTAAAAACTTTTGCCCTCAATACTTGGCGCGAACATCGCCACGATGAGCAGACGCGCTCCGATATCGCGCGAGCGTTTCAAGATGCGGTCGTGGATACAATGGCGATCAAGTGTAAACGCGTCTTAGGCCAAACAGGGTTAAAGCGGCTGGTTGTAGCAGGGGGAGTGAGTGCCAATGTGACGTTGCGCCAGCGATTGGCTGAGCTGACCCACGCTCTGAACGCAGAAGTGTTTTATCCGCGCCCGGCCTTTTGCACCGATAACGGTGCCATGATCGCTTATGCCGGTTTTCGCCGGCTTGAGGCCGGCCAGAGAGAACCGTTGGCTTTCGGTGTTAAGCCTCGCTGGCCCTTGGATAGTCTACGGGCGCTTTGAACCGTCACGTCGCGTGGCGAGTTGGCCTTGTGAAGACAAGCGCAAGAGATGTCAAAACTAGAAAATTGGCAAGAAGAAAAGCGATCGGCCTATCTTTATCGGCACATGGCGGACGTGGAGACACGACATGCCCACCGCGGCTTGTTCCTTTCGTTAGCCGAGGCGGCGGATCTACAGGCTGAGATCTGGGCAGAACAAATTCGCCGGGAAACGGGCGAGGGGACACCGCCGTTTTACCCTTCTCTCCGCGCCCAGCTGGTGGTAAGACTGATCCATGTCTTGGGCCCGCGTCGGATACGGCCCATTCTGGCGGCGATGAAAGTCCGCGGAATGTCTGTGTATAACGCAAAGGCGGTTCAGCCGGGGCACCCCATGCCGACAACCGTCGAAGAGATAGGTCATCGGCACAAAGGCGTGGAGAGTGGTGGCAACCTACGTGCGGCGGTGTTTGGCGTCAACGACGGTTTGGTGTCCAATGCCAGTTTAATCATGGGGGTGGCGGGAGCGACTCACGATGTCAGTATTATTTATCTCTCCGGTGTCGCCGGTATGCTTGCCGGCGCATGTTCTATGGCCGCCGGTGAATACGTTTCCATGCAATCGCAACGGGAGCTATTTGAATATCAAATTGGTTTAGAGCGTGAAGAGCTGGAGGAGTATCCGGATGAAGAAGCCGAAGAACTTGCCGTCATTTATAACGCCCGTGGCGTGCCCATGGAACATGCGAGAGCGATCGCGCGGAAGTTGATGCAGGATCCGGAGCATGCCTTGGATACTTTGGCGCGAGAGGAGTTGGGGTTAAATCCGGACGAACTCGGTTCGCCATGGGGTGCGGCTCTATCGTCGTTTACCGCGTTTGCACTCGGCGCATTTGTACCGTTAGTACCATTTGTATTAGGATTCGGTGGGGTTGCTGAGGGCGCGTTGCTGACGCTGGCGAGTTTGTTCCTTGTGGGGGCCACCTTAAGCTTGTTTACGGGGAGAAGTGCCTTAATCAGTGGAATTCGTATGGTGTTAATTGGCGGTGGGGCCGGCATGGTGACGTATATTATCGGCACCTTGCTCGGTGTGACGGTGTTGTAACGGACAATCGCGCCACAGAACCGGAGCTGGTTTAGCGAATACGTATGAATCGGCGGGCGACGAAAAATGAGGCGCATGCGTGATGCTCGCGATTGTTAACCCGTCTTTCGCAATTCGACACGCGAAGATCGCGAAGGGATCCACCCCACAAGGCAATGGCATTCACTAAAGCTGTTTTCAGACAAATATGTACTCAGAAACACACGTAAGTGATTGAAAGCTAAATCCAAAAAAACGATATTTTGCATCGAATTCGCTTAAGCGAATGCCATTGCCCCACAAGGGGGGTGCCGAGGTATTCGCCCACGCAATTTTTGGAAGGAGAAACATAGTTGCGCTATGCCCGACCGGCAAAAAATGTATGCGGAAACAAGGAACAAGCGAGGGTGCGTAGCGAACTGCGAAAGACGCGTTAACGGACCACGGAAGAGATAAGGACAACGAACTGATGTTAAAGCTATATCCTGAAATCAAGCCCTATGTCACTCATACCGTTAAGGTTGATTCGCCGCATGTTTTGCATGTAGAAGAATGCGGTAGTCTCAAGGGACTTCCCGTCGTGTTTCTTCACGGTGGCCCTGGCTCCGGGTGTGAGGACTACCACCGCCGGCTTTTTGATCCGGAGGTATATCGAATTGTTTTGTTCGATCAACGGGGCAGCGGTCGTTCTACGCCCCACGCCGAATTGGAGGCGAACACAACCCAGGCGTTAATTTCGGACATGGAAACCCTTCGCGAACATTTAGGGATCGAACGTTGGGTTGTATTCGGCGGGTCGTGGGGCTCCACGCTCGGTTTGGTATACGCGCAAGCCTACCCAGAACGGGTGTTAGGTTTGATACTGCGCGGCATTTTTTTATGCCGAACACAGGATATTCGTTGGTTTTACCAGGACGGCGCTAGCCACGTATTTCCTGATCACTGGGATCAGTTTGTACGTGCTATTCCGGAAGACGAGCGTAGCAACATACTAGATGCGTATCACCGCCGCCTCACCGGTGAAGATGAAGTTGCACGAATGTCGGCAGCGAAAGCGTGGTCCGTCTGGGAAGGACGCTGTGCGACGTTAGTGCCTCGTAAGGCAGTGGTTGATCATTTTGGAAATGCCCACACCGCGCTGAGTCTCGCTCGTATCGAATGCCACTACTTTGTCAATAATAGTTTTCTTGAGCCCGATGAAATCATACGCAATGCAAGTCGACTGAGGGACATTCCCGGAGTTATCGTCCACGGCCGTTACGATATGGTTTGCCCTATGGAGCAAGCGTGGGCGTTACACCGGTATTGGCCCCAATCGGAACTGAACATTATTCCGGACGCCGGCCATTCGGCAACCGAGCCGGGCATTGTTAATGCATTGGTGCGCGCCACGCGCGGTATGGCGCAAAAATTGGTATGATTGGCTTGTTGCAGCGGGTTACCCATGCCCACGTCGCGATTGCAGAAGAAGTTGTTGGTTCTATTGATCTAGGTTTGCTGGTCTTGGTGGGTGTCGAGAAGAACGACACGGAAGCGCGCGCTAAGCGGCTGCTCGAGCGAATCCTCGGTTACCGTGTGTTTCCCGACGGCGAAGGGAAGATGAATAAGAGCGTGCAAGATGTCGGCGGCGGTTTACTACTGGTCCCGCAATTCACGCTGCCGGCGGATACGCGTAAGGGGACGCGACCAAGTTTCACGCCCGCCGCGCCACCACAGCAAGGTGAACGGCTTTTTAATTACCTTTTGCAACACGCATATGATGCCTATGACAAGGTCGCGGCCGGGCGGTTTGGTGCCGATATGAAAATAACCTTAACGAACGATGGACCTGTAACATTTTGGTTGCAGGTAAACGGCACTCAGGGCTCGCATCAGAACTGATTTCCTACATATGGATATTTGCGGTCATTCGAGTCGTCACAACGCCGCCACGGGATGAGGCGGGCGTACACGAGGCGCACTTCCTTCGGTCGCAGTTTTCGGGAAATCTGTTCGCGATGGGTATACGAGTGATGGTGTTAGCGGGCTTGCCCGCGAGCCGGTAACGCCGCAGCGTCTCCGATCGGGCGTGTTGCGAGGCAGCTTGCAGATAAAATTTAGGTTGAGAAGGTAGTATATGGCTATTTACGCTATAGGCGATGTTCAAGGTTGCTACGGTGCGCTACAGAAATTACTAGAAAAAATTCGCTTCGACCCGGCTCAGGATTCACTTTGGTTTACCGGCGATCTGGTAAACCGCGGACACCAGTCCGCCGATGTGCTGCGGTTCGTAAAAGGTTTAGGCGAGCGTGCTGTGACCGTGCTGGGTAATCACGATTTGCACATGTTAGCCGCCTCTATCGATTCAAGCTGTTACCGTCGGCACGATACGTTTAAGGATGTGCTCGAGGCGCCGGATAGTGAGGAACTGTTGTCGTGGCTAAGGTATCGGCCGCTTCTGCATCATGACGCACGGTTAAGTATCACGGTGGTTCATGCTGGCCTGGCGCCGCAGTGGAACGTTGCGCAAGCCCGTAATTACGCCAAAGAAGTTGAAGACATGCTACAGAGCGAGGAATATACCCGCTTCTTCTCCCATATGTACGGCGATAAGCCCAAACGTTGGTCGGAGGCGTTAACTGGCTGGGAGCGGATGCGTTTTATTGTCAATACGTTCACCCGGATACGTTATTGCGACAAAAACGGGAAGCAAGCGCTAAAAGAAAAAGGTGCGATCGGTTCGCAGCCCAACGGGTTAATGCCTTGGTTTAACGTTCCCGGTCGCGCCAGTGAAGGCGACGTTATTTTATTCGGTCACTGGGCCGCCCTCGGTATCGGGATACATGGCAGCGTATACGCCATAGACAGTGGCTGTGCTTGGGGAGGCGCATTGAGCGCGTTACGGGTCGACGGCGAGCGGACCTTTACTAGTGTTCCTTGTCGTAGCGTGGCGGAGATTACATAGCGGCAATTAGATGTCAGCGCTGTCGAACGAGCCCGGCTAGCGCCGGGGGACACCGCAATGGCTAATAGCTGAATATGTAAATAGTCCATGTATACATGCTGTGCATGAGCTGTATAGTGCAAAGCGTATTTCAGCAACACTTTGAAGCGTACGCGCAATCGCATAAACTCCCCGCGCATTTCTATAAGGTGTCCCTGGCGAATTAACACTCACGCCGCCATCGGCGTTTGATTCAGGCCTCGACAATGTGACTGCCACTGGTAATCATCGATGTTCGCGTTGCCAAGCACATCATTTCCGCTGAAGCGTAATGGTGGTTCACCACCTAGCGCCGCGTGAACACGGTAACCATTATAGTAGTCTTTGAATGCATCGAGTTTCCTTTCTAAATCATTCACATTCCAAAACAGAACCTGATCAAGATACTCGCGGCGTATGCTGCCAATAAGCCGTTCGACGAATGGATGCGACACTGGAACATGCGGCACCGTTTTAATTTCGTCTATCTCCAGTATCCGCAGATTGGCGTGCCACCGATGAAAGGTCTACAAGGGGTCGTGGTCGGTACTGAGATATTTCGGCGTACCCATTTTCGATATCGCAGTGTTAAACATGCGACAAAGATTGGGCCCATCC
>CALZJI010000149.1 GCA_945787615.1 uncultured Chromatiaceae bacterium
CCGAGAGTCAGAGGCGACATGTTAAGGGCTAACTGTCGCTTCCGCAATGGTGTAAATATTGATGCAACACGTCACCCTAACCACGTTGCGCTATTAACCGCGCTGCACCTTGGATCGCGTACACTTTACTTATTTAGTCGGTACAGGCGGGGCATGCGCCTTTACCGCAGGGTGGCGCCGTACTCTTTGCATTGGCGTCCTGCGTGTCCTTCTTTTTCTCCGGCGTCTCGGCCTTTTTTCCGCTGTTTTTAAAATCCGTTTCGTACCATCCGGAGCCCTTCAAGCGAAATCCCGCCGCTGAAATTAGTTTTTTTAACGATGGTTTTCCGCACTCTGGGCATTCCGTTAACACCGGATCACTCATTTTTTGAAGCGCTTCCATGTCATGCCCGCACGACTCACATTGGTACTCATAAATAGGCATCAATTTACCTCCATTAACATAAGGCTATTTAAAAAATGCTAACGCCGGGCGACCGGCATTCGCTAAATGCGGGTTGGCCCGTGTAAAATCAAGTGCCGCGAAACGCTAACCGGAAGCAACAACGCCTCTAGATAGCGCGGTTGGTACCTGGTTATCGACTTTTTCGTGATAAAAATTAGACAATTATATCATACTCTTAGCCAGGTTTAACGGATAACGAACGATGGTTGTACTAGAGAGCGAGCAAAAGAGGTCTGTTAATCGGCAGAAAAACGAGGTTCGGCATCCCCAAAGCGCATTTAACCTGTAATAACCTAAAACGCGTAAAACCAAAACGTAAAGGATATTCTCGTAAGCTATGCGCCCATCAGCAATGGACTCGGCCACCGGGCCAAGAAATGACTGGCAAACGATTCGCTCGCTTTTTCCTTATCTTGGGGACTATAAGAAACGCGTCGGCTTAGCGGTGGCCTGTCTTGTACTGGCCAAGCTGGCGACCGTGGGTATGCCGCTTATTTTGAAGGGCGTGGTTGACAGCCTCGACATCAGCCAAGTCGACATCATCACCTTACCGCTGACCCTGCTTCTGGCCTACGGGGCGTTGCGTTTATCGGCCTCGCTTTTCGGCGAGCTGCGTGATGTCATCTTCGCTAAAGTTACACAACACACCATACGGCGCGTCGCATTAAAGGTTTTCCGCCACCTCCACGACCTCGCGTTACGCTTTCACCTCGAACGGCGCACCGGCGGCGTGTCGCGCGATATCGAACGGGGAAGTCGTGGCATTAGCTTTCTCCTTGCGTTTATGGTGTTCAATATCCTGCCTACTCTGTTAGAAATTGGCCTCGTCGCGGCCATACTCTTGGCGCTCTATGATCCATGGTTTGCCGTCATTACCTTTGCCAGCGTCGCGTTCTATATTGCGTTCTCGTTAGTCGTGACCGAGTGGCGTATGCGCTTTCGCCGCACCATGAACGAGTTGGACTCTAAAGCCAATACCCGCGCTATAGATAGCCTACTCAATTATGAAACGGTTAAGTATTTTTGCAACGAGGAATACGAAGCCAAGCGTTATGATGACAATCTCGCGGATTGGGAAAAAGCCGCCATCAAGAATCAAACGTCTTTAGGTTTTCTCAATTTCGGGCAAGGCGCCATCATCGCGATTGGCATGACCCTATTGTTGGTGTTAGCCGGGCAAGGTGTGGTTAACGGTGAACTGACTTTGGGGGACTTGGTGTTGATCAATGCCTATCTTATTCAATTGTTCTTGCCACTGAACTTTCTCGGCTTTGTCTACCGGGAAATCAAACATTCGCTGGCTGACATGGAAAAAATGTTTAGTCTCCTGAATCAATTCCCCGACGTGAAGGACAAACCCGGCGCCAAGGAACTGGTAGTAGGAGACGGCCGTGTTCGCTTTGACAACGTTTCGTTTGGCTACACGCCTAAGCGACAGATTTTGCATGACTGTAGTTTTGAAATCCCGGCGGGCAAGAAAGTGGCCGTGGTGGGACATAGCGGCGCCGGGAAATCCACCGTCTCGCGATTGCTGTTCCGATTCTATGACGTGGACCACGGCCAGATACTCATCAACGAACAAAACATCCGTGATGTCACCCAACACAGCCTCCGTGCTACCATCGGTATCGTACCGCAAGACACCGTCTTGTTTAATGATACGATTTACTACAACATCGCCTACGCGAAACCGCAAGCCGAGCCAGAGGAGATCTTCGAGGCCGCGCGGTTGGCCAATATCCATGAGTTTATCCAATCCTTGCCGGAGGGTTATGAAACCACGGTGGGCGAACGAGGTCTAAAACTATCGGGTGGCGAGAAACAACGGGTGGCCATCGCAAGAACTGTTCTGAAAAACCCCAAGATCCTGGTCTTCGACGAAGCCACCTCTGCATTGGATTCTAAATCGGAGCAAGCCATTCTGACAGCGTTGCGAGAAGTTGCGGCAAACCATACGACTTTGGTAATCGCCCATCGTCTTTCAACTATTGTCGATGCCGATGAAATCTTGGTCATGGATAAAGGCCATATTGTGGAACGCGGCAACCACACTATGCTGCTTGCAAAACAAGAGATATACGCCACGATGTGGACGCTTCAACAACAAGAACGTAACAGGGAAGAAAGCGACGC
>CALZJI010000150.1 GCA_945787615.1 uncultured Chromatiaceae bacterium
GTTGGTTCCTTATGTTACTGAGTTGGAAAACGAAAAATCTTGTGTCGTCCAGTTACGCTCTCGTGTAGCGTTTGGCATCGCTCGCTGAGCAGGTCCGCTCGCGAGACTTTCGTTGTTTTTTTCATTTTGCGGGACTTAAAAAATCAACGCTTCACGAGGTGAACGATGTCCCACTGTGAGCAGCTCGACGAATGAAGCGTATTATCCTGTTTTTAACAGCAAAAATAAAGGCACCAGTAAGAAAGGGGTTTTTAACGACCTTGTTGAGAACCCGCCCTGAGACTATCATTCTACCCCATTGCGCTGGCTATTTTCTCTATGTCACGTTTTTTTGCGCAAAGAACCAAGGTAAGTCTTTTATTTTCAATAAATTATTAGGCGATCGCGGCATTATTTTAATGAATACCCTAGCAACTATTGTATTAAGAAAGAACGAGGATCGTCGGCTGCGCGCCGGTCACGCCTGGGTTTTCAGTAACGAAATTGACGTGAATAAGACGCCCCTGTCGGAGTTTCAAGCGGGACAACAAGTCGTGTTTCAAGATTACCGTGGAAAGGCGTTTGGAAACGGGTACGTTAATCCACATAGTCTAATATGCGGCCGGCTTGTTACGCGTAGTTCTCATCACGTACTCGATAAGTCCCTATTGGTACATCGATTAAAAACTGCGTTGTCAATACGTGCGGTGTTGTTTGACAAGCCTTACTACCGGTTAATCTACGGCGAAAGCGACGGGTTGCCTGGATTAGTGGTTGATCGATTTGGCGATATCCTCGTCGCGCAAATAACGACCGCGGGGATGGAGAATGTTAAAGATCACATTATCACGGCGTTAGAAAAGGTACTGAAACCGCGCTGCCTGATCTTCCGTAATGATAGCCCATCGCGAAAACTAGAAGGGCTTGAAGACTATGTGGAGTCTGTTTTAGCACCGCCACCGGAAGAAGCCGAGCTGGAAGAAAACCATACCCGATTCGTTTTTCCTCTGCGAGCGGGTCAGAAAACCGGTTGGTTTTACGATCACCGTTTAAATCGAGCACGTATGCGGGTCTATATCAGGGGGAAGCGGGTTCTGGACCTGTTTAGCTACCTAGGCGGCTGGGGTATCCAAGCGGCGAGCGCGGGCGCCAACGAAGTGGTCTGTATCGATGCTTCGGAGCCGGCCCTTGACTATGCTCGACGCAACGCGCAACGCAATAACGTCGGTTCCCGTGTCAGCACCCACCGATCGGATATCTTTGATGCGTTGAAGACCATGCGCGAGGAACGTGCGCGATTCGATGTAATCATCGTCGATCCACCTGCATTCATTCGACGCAAGAAAGACATCGCGACAGGAACGGAGGCTTACCGGAGGGTGAATCAACTGGCCATGTCATTGTTGCATAAAGACGGTTTATTGATCTCTGCATCGTGTTCCTACCATATGGAAAGGCGATCGCTCAAGACGCTACTCGCCCAGGTCAGCCGCCATGTTGATCGGCAATTACAAATCCTTGAGCAGGGTCACCAAGGACCGGATCACCCCGTTCATCCCTCGATCCCCGAAACGGAATACCTGAAAGCCTATTTTTGCCGCGTACTGCCCACCGGCTAATCGGGTTTCGGCCATAAAGAGCGTTATACACCCATCAAAAATGCTTCCCCGGAAGTTACAGCCTCATCCCGTGGCGGCATTGCACGCGCGTAAAATGCCTTGGATAATCACTTTGTAAACGCGCTGATTTAAGTCATAATGACGGCTTTATGTTGACCTATCCTAATATCGATCCCGTCGCCCTCACGTTAGGCCCAGTGAAAGTACACTGGTATGGCGTTATGTACCTTATTGGCTTTGTCAGTACCTGGTGGTTAGGCGTGCAACGGTCAAAACGTCCTCACTGGGGGTGGAATGCCGAGCAGGTGGGTGATTTTATCTTTTACGGCGCCTTAGGCGTTATTCTAGGCGGCCGGTTGGGGTATGTTTTCTTTTATGAGTTTGCTACGTTCCTAACTGAACCCCTAAAGATATTCAAAGTCTGGGAAGGTGGGATGTCCTTTCATGGCGGTCTGCTGGGCGTTATTGTCGCCATGTGGTCATTTGCCAGAAAATATAACAAGTCCTTTTTCAACGTCGCGGATTTCGTAGCGCCGCTAGTGCCTATAGGGTTGGGTGCCGGTCGGGTTGGCAACTTCATTAACGCAGAACTCTGGGGAAAGGTATCGGATGCGCCGTGGGCCATGGTATTTCCTAATGCGGGGCCATTACCCCGTCATCCTTCACAGCTGTATGAGGTAATTCTTGAAGGCGTGGCGTTATTCTTAATTCTCTGGGTCTATTCTCGAAAACCGCGCCCAACCATGGCGGTGTCCGGATTGTTTCTGCTATGTTACGGAACGTTTCGTTTTCTGGTTGAATTCGTACGTATTCCCGATTCGCAACTGGGGTACTTGGCATTTGACTGGATCACCATGGGCCAGCTTCTATCCACTCCCATGATCGTTCTAGGTGCGGGAATGCTTTGGTGGGCTTACCGTCGCCAAGTTGAAAATAACCGCTAGCCCACGCTATTCACTGATTTACTGTGTCTTGACTACGGATTGATTGTAAACCATGAAGCAATACCTCGACCTAATTCGCCATGTAAGAGAGAACGGGGTGAAAAAGGAAGACCGTACGGGGACGGGAACCCTAAGTGTATTCGGTTACCAGATGCGCTTCGATCTTGAGGACGGATTTCCGGCGGTTACGACGAAGAAGCTTCACTTTCGCTCCATCATTCACGAGCTCCTTTGGTTTCTTAAGGGGGATACCAATACGCGCTACCTTCGCGATAACGGCGTAACGATCTGGGACGAGTGGGCCGACGAACACGGTAACTTAGGGCCCATTTACGGCGCGCAATGGCGTTCGTGGCTTACTCGCGATGGACGGACCGTCGATCAGATTAATGAGGCTATTGAAAAGATCAGTAATTCACCCGATTCGCGGCGAATCATCGTAAGCGCTTGGAACGTGGGGGAGCTTGAAAACATGGCGTTGCCGCCATGTCACGCTTTTTTTCAATTTTACGTGGCCGACGGCAAACTCTCGTGCCAACTCTATCAACGCAGCGCCGATGTCTTCCTGGGCGTGCCATTTAATATCGCCTCCTATGCGCTATTGACTATGATGATGGCGCAAGTCACCGGTCTAACACCGGGCGCATTCGTTCATACGTTTGGCGACGTCCATCTCTACCTCAATCACCTTGAACAAGCGGAGTTACAATTATCCCGCAAGCCTTACCCGCTACCGCGGATGCAAGTAAACACCAAGGTTAAGTCTCTATTCGATTTTCATTATGATGATTTTCAATTAATCAACTATCAGAGCCACGCTGCCATCAAAGCACCTGTCGCCGTTTAGTCTAATGTCACCCGTAATCTCTATTATTGCTGCCATGGATGAGAATCGCGTCATTGGTATTGAAAATCGCCTTCCGTGGCATCTTCCAGCCGATATGAAACACTTTCGCACCGTCACGATGGGTAAGCCTATGTTAATGGGTAGAAAAACGTTTGAGTCCATAGGCAAGGCGCTGCCGGGGCGGATTAATATGGTGGTCACACGCGATGCGACATATCAACCCGTCGGCTGCTCGGTTTTTCAAACGATCGAGAAGGCGCTACGCGAGGGCGCCAATTACGCCGAGGTGATGGTTATAGGCGGCGCGTCGTTTTACCGACAAATGTTACCGTTGGCACAACGGCTCTACATCACGTTAATAAGAGGTCAAAAATTCGAAGGGGATGCTTATTTCCCTAAATGGAATTCCGCAGAGTGGAAGGAAATCAGCCGAACAGACCACGACGCCGACGCGTCCAACGCCTATTCATACAGTTTCATCGTACTGGAACGTACAACGTAAGGGCCGCGGAGAATAATAATTATCCAAAAATTGCGCGGGATTTTTGCTCAGATTCAAGGCGCGGTAAGTGGCGCATATTGGAATATGCAACAGTTGCCGTAACGCCGAAGCTGAGCAAAAAGACAAGCAAAGAAGGGCGGTTCTACACCGCCCGCCCTTGGGTTATCGTATCTCACAACACGTGGCTAAGTGCCCCGTGACGTTTGAATTACTTAATGCTTAATGGAAAGTCCGGGATTCGTCGGCTTTCGAAGAATCCGACTTCGTCGACGTACCGCTTTCGCTTTCCTCGTTTGTGGCGGCGGATGCCTCCTTACCGCTACCGTTTCCACCGCCAGTTGCCTCGGTGTCTTCGGTTCCGGCCCCTAGCCGTGGTGCTTCGTCTAGCTCCAACATGACTTCACCCGCGCAGAGTTCCTGGGATCCTGCTGCCAAATGCTCATAAACCGCTTTGTAGCTGTTCGTCATCTCATGCACGAGATCAGCGGTCGTTTGGAAATGCGAGGTCACTTCGTCACGATAGCTTGCGAACTCGTCTTTCAGCGCCGTTAATTCGCTTTCCAACGGATTTGGCGTGTCCGTGGCTGTGGTGGCGGGCGTTCGTGGGCTGCGACCAAAGGCATATCCCCACATTACTCCACCGACCATCATCGCAATGGCGATAGTCCACATCCATAATTCCATGTTTTTCCCCCCTCAAGAGAACGGTTATTCTGTCGAAGCCTTTAGGACCTCAAGGTTAGATTGAGATCAACTATTGGTCAAGGAACTTTTTTGTCTTATCCAAATCTTCGTTTTCGATATCGCCTCTATTACATACGCGTGTCTAAATCAAAAACATGAAAAGATCACGTTTCGTTTAGTCCTTAACCCACGCTGCGAAATAGAAACTAACTGGCCGTTAGGTTTTAATTATCCGCGATGGCTTTACCCCTACAATAGGTGGGGATAGGGTAAGGTTATCGTCCGTAAAACTAAAAGAATTCCTAGTTTCTCCGATGTAACTAACGATGCCCCCGTTTTCCCGCCGCTGGGTTGACGAAAGAGTAGGAGGGGGATTCCGGAATAGCGCACCTAAAAACGGCAAATTTCAAACCGTGTCACTTCAAGAAAAAATTATCGTAGAACGGGAAAGTATAATTCCCCTATTGCTCGAACGAGCAGAGAAAAAGGGCGACTTGCCAATTTTCAACGCCAGTCTTAACAACGTTAGACGCATCAGCTCAGATCGGGATGCCCATGCTATGGAATTGGCGCAAACCATCATGAAGGATGCAAACCTCAGCGTTAAACTGCTCCGCATTGCTAATTCTCCTTATTACAACAGGGGAATGGGGAAAATCAGCTCTGTGTCGCGCGCTGTCGTACTACTCGGGTTCGAGCATATAAAAAATCTATGCTTAACCCTTAAACTCATTGAAAGTTTCAATGACGAGCACCCCACCGTCGGTTTTGACCAAATGGTCGCGCGCTCATACTTAACCGCTGGCTTCGTCCAGGATATCTCCATGAAATGCGGTGTCAAGAATGCCGAGGAAAGTTACATTAGCGGCTTGTGCCACAATATCGGCGAAATCGCCGTGGGTTATTTCTTGCCGAGTAAATTCAACGAAATGATCGACTTACAACGAAAAAGCGGGCAATCTTGGCGGCAAGTACAAGACAAGGTATTGGGCATGCCATTAGCAACTGTCGGTCAGAAATTGGCTCAAAACTGGAACTTTTCCAGTAAAGTCATTAACAGCATGCGGGAGTATAATCCCGATGTCGAAGGTGCGGTCCGCAACAGCGAACAACTCAACCACGCAATGGTTTCACTGAGCAGTCAAGTCATCGGCTCGCTTTACTTAAAGCATCAGGAGTCAAAAAAACCACTGCGTAGACTCGTTACGGAACTATCGGAAGCAACCGGCATCAAGTCGGATCAATTGGAGAAGTGCCTTACAAACGCTCTTCATCGCTCCTGTGAACTGACAAAAGAATACGGATTAAGTCAACGCGTCCTACAACCAACGGTTAAAGATAGCGGCGACCATTTTAGAGATAATCTCGCTCGGGAATTTTCTTTTTACATTGCGAGCCAGATGGCACCAGCCGGTGACGCGCCCGGAGACGAAACCAATGGTGAAAATAAGAATACCATCGTTACGCCTCTAAAAAACAAAACATTAGATTCCGGTCAATCTGAACAACCCGCTACACACGAAGTCGACAAGGGATCCGACCACCAACCACCCGTATCAGCCCGCGCAGATGCGGAGGAATCACCGGTATCCCTGGCGAAAGGAGATCCAACGCTTCAACTCGCCGTAATTCAAGAAATTACTGCTCTGGTCACCGAATCCGCCAGTTTAAGCAAACTTTTCTTAAAAATCCTCGAAGGATTACATCGCGGTGTTGGATTCGACCGCGCGCTACTCTGCCTAGTGACGCCAAACCGTGGGAGCTATGCGGGTCGTATTGCGATGGGTCCAAACGGTGACGAACTACAA
The DNA here is from genome assembly GCA_945787615.1 of uncultured Chromatiaceae bacterium. Taxonomy (GTDB): domain Bacteria; phylum Pseudomonadota; class Gammaproteobacteria; order JAADHS01; family JAADHS01; genus CALZJI01. Next base: position 6,384 of record CALZJI010000150.1, read on the forward strand.
CGCATAATCGCGGGCCCGATTGATGAAAAAAACGATATCTTTTCCCGAATATTAAACGAGGGCGGCGATCTTCTCGTTGAAGACGTTGCGGAGAGCAGCTGGAAGGGTATGATTAAACAAGATTTCACGAAGCAAACCGGGGCGACGAGTTTTATCATTGCTGGAATCAGTAGCCGAAAACGGACGTTGGGTTTTTTCTACGGGGATAACGGATCCACACTGGATCCCATTACGCCGGAAATGAGGCGCGGGTTCCTGCAATTTATCGCTCAAGCTCGACTTGCCGTTCAGGTTTGTGGCTAATTCCTGAGCCATGACGAGGATACCGCGGCGGTTTATTCCTGTTCACGCGTGTTCCCGAAAAACACGGCAAATGTAGACGCCTGACGGGGAAAGGCTGACGCGTCAACGCACTACACCGCTGTAGTTAGACCATCCACACAGCAGCGGGTATCGCTAAGGGCTCGCGCCAATATTAATTCACATTTTGGGCGTTGAGGCGCTCGCCTGGCAAAGCTACCGCGTCCTCGGCAACTGCGTCCTGCGTTGCCCTACCACCTACATCCCTGTAGGCGTGCTCTCGCCCCTTACCTACGTCCATGTAGGCAAAGCTACCGCGTCCTGCTCTCGCCCCTTACCTACGTCCATGTAGGCAAAGCTACCGCGTCCTGCTCTCGCCCCTTA
>CALZJI010000151.1 GCA_945787615.1 uncultured Chromatiaceae bacterium
AATCTCAATCGCAAAATCCTCGAATTAGCCGGGCTAGTCCTGCGGTTTCGCTCAATCGGATTGTCCAAATCTGACCCAAATCTGGGCGCGAAAAATACGAAGTTATTTTTTCGCGAGCCCTAATCTTCTAGAAAGTATCTTTCTAGAGTTTTCCGTTGGCGAACATTAATCCATACTGGGCTAGACGAGCTCCTTCAATAGGACTTTCGAGTTCCTTTGATAGTTGTACAACTCCCGTCGTTTAACCGGTAGCGATGTGATATCGACGAGCACAAAACCGCGTTCGCGAAACCAATGGATCGCGCGCGTGGTGAGCACAAAGAGATAGTTAATCCCCCGTTCCTTGGCAAGATGTTCTACGTGTTCGAGTAGTGCTTCGCCGCGGCCGGATTCCCTGTAGTCAGGATGCACGGCTAAACATGCCAATTCTCCGCCGCTGTCTTCATGAAAGGGAAATAACGCGGCGCAGGCGATAGTGGTGCCATCCCGTTCGATAACATGGAAATGGGCAATCTCCAGTTCGAGCTGTTCTCGCGAACGTCGAACCAATGCTCCTTCCGCCTCGAGCGGCGCAATCAGCTCTAAAACTCCGCCCACGTCATCGATAGTCGCTTGGCGCGTGCCTTCGTATATGTCGGCGGTGATCATGGTGCCGATACCGTCTCGCGAAAATAACTCCAATAACAGGGAGCCGTCGATACGGCGGTCCAATAAATGAGTGCGTCGAACACCGTTTCGACACGCGCATAACGCGAACTTTAGGTGACTAAGGTCTTCTTCTGGAATGCGCCGCTTCCCCGAGAGCAGTTTTTCCGTTTCAGACAAGCGAAGCTGTCTTATGAGGCGTTTGCGACCGTCCCTTAGGCCTTTGCTTTCACTTAGACATAAAAGTTTATCTGCGTTAAGTTCGGTGGCGGTGGACGTGGCAACTTCCAGTGCGGTGAGATTAAACACTTCACCGGTGGGCGAATAGCCGATGGGCGAGAGGAGAACGATGGCGCCGTTGGCTAAATGCTGGCCTATGGCGGTTGCGTCGATGCCCCTCACCTCGCCCGTGTGTAAGTAGTCTATGCCGTCGCGAACGCCGACAGGTTGTGCTGTTACAAAATTACCGGAGGCAACCCGGATGTGCGCGCCGGCCATGGGGGAGTTCGCTAGGCCCATTGATAGTAGCGCCTCGATTTCCACGCGTATAGCGCCCACGGCTTCCTTAACGCAGCTCAACGCTGCATCATCGGTTATGCGTACACCGCTTGTATAGCGCATTTTAGTTTTGGAGCGGCGTAAGCGCTTCTCAATTTGGGGTCTCGCGCCGTGGACCAAAACAAGCCGGATACCTAGGCTATTTAGCAAGGCAATGTCGTGAATGAGGTGAGGGAATCGATCGTCGGTGACCGCTTCGCCTCCGAACGTGATCACGAACGTTCGGCCCCGGAAAGCGTGGATATAGGGCGACGATAAGCGGAACCAGTTAACGAAATCGACGTTGTTATGTTTGTCAGCCACGTAATAGACCCTTGCTGCTGCTGCGTTGTTGTGAGCGGGTTATGAGTTAGACATACGACATAAGAAAAAAACAAAATCGGCCAATTCGACGGTAGTGGGCAACAGGCAGCGGCGTGGAGTCAATTCGTTGTAAGCGCAGCATAGTTTAGCGGAATGCGGTTAGGTTAATGGCGTCGTGGTCGGTTATCGTTGCGCCTACTTGCGTGCTGTTTTCAGCGTAGATTTTCAACGTGCTCATGAGCCTGCTCCTTGTGGTTACGGAATCCAGTGCCTGAGATCATTCACACGGCGTTTTTTACCGGCGACCCGTTTTTGATAAGAAACGTGATGGTTTGATTGGGCTAGCTTGTTCTTCCATGATTTGATGTTGGTTGGCTTCCAGGTCCCTAAAATTCCACAGATTTCTATCCATCAGTTGGCTAAGTTTTACGCTGGTTAGTGCGTGTAACATATTGCTGGGCACTTTTGGGTTCTCTTCTGCCAGTCTTTGTAGCAATTCTTTTATGCGTCGCCGCATGAGGTTCTCTTGCGACCCGCACAAGTTACAGGGAATGATCGGAAAGCCTTTTTCCTCTGCATATGCGGCAATGTCAGCCTCCTGGCAATAAGCCATGGGACGAATGACCACGTTGCGTTTATCGTCCGTCAGCAGCTTGGGCGGCATGGAACGAATTTCACCATTATAAAATATGGATAAAAGAAGGGTTTCGATTAAGTCGTCTCGATGATGCCCTAGCGCAATTTTATTGAAGCCGTGTTGTGCGGCGAAGTTATAGATAATGCCCCGGCGCAATCGTGAGCATAGGGAGCAATAGGTTTTGTTTTGGGGTAACTTTTCGGTGACGATACGGTATGTGTCCTGGCGAATGATCTTGTGTGGAATAGAATGAGATTCCAGCCATTGGCGCATGGCGCCGTCATCCCAACCTGGTTGGGCTTGATCCAAAGTAAAGGCTAAAAGCTCGAATTTATTGTGTGATCGCGTTCGCAGTTGGCTGAGCAGCGTAACTAACGTATACGAGTCTTTGCCGCCGGATAAGCAGACCATAACCCGGTCTCCTGGGCGGATCATGCTGTAATCGGCGATCGCTTTACCCGTATAGTGCAGCAGTTTTTTTTCGATTTTTGACGTTTTTGACAAAGCAGGTACCTTGGACTTGGTCTGATACACTATGTTCTCAACACTGATAACGCGATACCGGCCGCCTTGCCGGAACATCCGTTTTCTCCAAAACATCGCATTTTGCTATTCTAATGCTTTTGTGCTGACAATGCTTAGGGCTCGGGTCATAATTAATTCAGATTTCGGACATCGACCCATCTCGCCTGACTGCGTTGCCTACATGGACGTAGGTAAGGAGCGAGAGCAGGACGCGGAAGCTTTGCCTACATGGACGTAGGTAAGGAGCGAGAGCACGCCTACAGGGATGTAGGTGGTAGGGCAACGCAGG
>CALZJI010000152.1 GCA_945787615.1 uncultured Chromatiaceae bacterium
AATAGCACGCCCTCTTCATTCCATGTCTGCGTTGAAACTCCTCGCAATAGTCCGGCTATTACTCGTCATTTCGCCTTGCCACGAAATGAATATGACGCACTCTTAACACCTAAATCTCAATCGCCATGGGTATATCTCAAATTTCGGAGGTCGGCTTCGCTGATACAGTTTTGTTGGGTTTCGTTCCTCAACCCAACCTACATTAAATGCTACAACAACGTTAGTTGGGTACACGTAAGACGAACTCCGAAACTTGCTCTACGGATCCCCATTGTTTGTGTTTCCGACGCGCGTTTGATCCCCGACTTCATTGCCGGCTTCATACCGTGTCGCGACCCCTTTTTGGTTCTCAGCCCAAGAAAGACGCTTTTCTACTGAACGAACATAGGGTTCTTACAGTCAAAGTTACCAGGGACAATATACCCTTAAGCATTTTCCGCAATCTTTGTGCAAAACCGTGAGCGGCAAAAAAACGTGTTTTCATCAACGATATCTTCGCTGGCGCTTCTTATCGCCAAAGCGATGGAGTCGTACGGCTACGACAGTAGAGTCGTGTTTCACCAAGTCGGGCTTGACGCCGATAAGTTGTACGACCCAAATGCTCGTTATTCATATTCAAAGATGGTTAGGTTGTGGGATCTGGCGATAGGTAAGACTAAGGATCCCTGTCTAGGGCTCAAAGTTGCGCAGTTTTGGCACCCTACCACCGTGCACGCGTTAGGCTATTCTTGGCTAGCCAGTTCGTGTCTCAAGGATGCGTTCATGAGAGCGTCGCGCTACGGCCGCATACTTAATACCAGCGTAAGGCTGCGATTAACGGAGACCTCGTCCAGTTATTACTTTATTATCGATGATTCCAGGCTGAGCCCACCGCTACGAGATGAAACGATGGATGCGACGTTGGCAATCTTCATGATCATGTGCCGCGTTAGTTACGGGTCAGACGTCGCGCCGCGACGGGTTTTAATGCGCAGAACGTCGCCACAATGTAGCAACGAGTTTGTACGATTTTTCCGGGCTCCGATCACATTCGCCGCCTCTACGAATGGCTTTGTCTTTGACAGAGAATTGCTAAATACACGTTTGCCAACGGCTAACGAACGTTTAGCATTGGCCAATGACAAAATTGTAATGGAGTATTTAACCGATCTGGACCAGACGGATATCGCCATGCGTGTCAAAAACACCATCATCGACAAGCTGTCGTCGGGAGAGTTTGGTGAAGAAACAATAGCCGATGCATTTAGTACGAGCCTTCGGAGTTTACAGCGCAAACTTCATGATGCGGGCACTTCTTATAAACAATTGCTCGACGAAACCCGCCGCGAATTAGCCGAGCAATACATTCAAAATTCCCAGCTAAAGGTTAACGAAATTACGTTCTTGTTAGGTTTTTCAGAACCAAGCAGTTTCTCGCGAGCCTTTAAACGTTGGAAGGGAATCTCACCGACCTCCTATCGGCAAGTGAACTAAGGGCCACGGAAAAAAATAATTATCCAACCTTTCTTGTCTTTTTGCTCAGATTCAAGGCGCGTCAAGTGGCGCATATTGGAATATGCAACACTTGCCGTAACGCAGAAGCTGAGCAAAAATCCAGCGCAATCTTTGGATAATTATTATTTTCCGCGGCCCTGACGATGTAATGACGCAGTAACCTACCGCGATGCATCCTTGAACAGGGAGAAAAAGTTTGCCGTTGTTGTTTCGGCAACGGTCTCAAATGATTCGTTGCGTAACGTGGCTATGTGCTCCGCGACATGTTTAACGTAAGCAGGTTGGTTCGTTCTCCCTCGATGGGGAACCGGCGCAAGATACGGTGAGTCTGTCTCGATTAATATCTTGTCCGCCGGCATGGCCGCCGCAACCTGGTGTAACGTTTGCGCCGATTTAAAAGTGACAATCCCCGAAAATGAGATATAGAAGTTGAGGTCCATGGCCTTGGCCGCCGTTGCCCAATCTTCGACAAAGCAATGCATCACACCGCCGACCTGGTCTGCGCCCTCTTCTTTTAGTATCCTCAGCGTGTCATCCCTCGCATCCCGACAATGAACGATTAGGGGTTTGGACGTTTGCTTCGCAGCCGCAATATGCACTCGAAACCGTTCCCGCTGCCATTCCAAGTTCCCTTCTCCGCGAAAATAGTCCAAGCCCGTCTCGCCAATAGCGATGACGTTGCGGTCGCTTGCACGTTCCACTAACCCGTCAACGGTCGGTTCCGCACATTCGCGACTGTTGGGATGCACACCTACAGACGCGAATATCGTGTCGTGGTCGGTTGCGATTGCGAGAATTTCGGGATTGGTCTCCAGATCAATGGAAACGCATAACATGTAGTCAACGCCGTTATCCCGTGCGGTGGCGAGGGCGTTTTCTAAATCCCCGCCGAGTCTCTCGAATTCCAATAAATTCAGATGGCAATGAGAATCAACAAGTGTCGAGGTCATGGCGAAATGTCTTAAACCGAGAAGTTATCGGAGGTATGCGAGAAGGAAATTACATAGTATGCGTAAGGCGATCGGATTTTAAAGCGCCGGCAAGATAGGTTTCGATCTTATTGCGGACCTTCTCGCCTTCATGATCAGCTGAAAACTGGACCCCTATTCCCGAGACGCGATTGCCTTGCGCAGCTTGGGGTGTTTTCCATACAACCCTCCCTACCACGGGCATTTTGTCCGCTTCGTCCATCAGTTTGAGAAGCATGAACACCTCGTCGCCAAGTTTATATGTTTTATTGGTCGGAATAAACAGTCCGCCATTTTTAACGTAGGGCATATAGGCCGCATAGAGAGCGCCCTTATCCTTAATGGTTAAGGACAGAATCCCCTGTTTTGGCGATTGTTGGTTTTCGCCACTTGGGTTATCGCCATTACTCATAGTCAGCTAAGATAGTTGTGATTGTTGCCTCGCAGGCACCCACCTAGGCGCGTCACTCACCCACGCTATCAGGACGTCCTCCAGTAAAAGCTGCTTATTGGCCTGCCCCTGTACACGACGCAAAGCATCCGTGACGCGGTCATAGTGTTTAAACAATTCGGTCAAGTCTACCTTGTTTGCTAAGTCTTGCAAAGGCTTGCGAAAATCCGGATTCGCAATCCGCCTTACTTCTGGATTGGCGGCGAGCTTTATCATATCCGCCGCACAGCTTTGCACCCAGCGTAATATTTGCGCTACATCCTGCTTCACCCATGCGGCCGCTACGATGATTGGATCTTTTTTTTTGGCGGTGAGATCGAAAAAGTCCCTAAACGCGTTCTGACGTATCTTCATGGTGTCATTTTCGACCAGCGCCAACGCGGCAAGAGGCGCGCCTCTCGCTAGCGCTAAAAATAATTGTATGTGTTCCGTGTTACGCAGTTGAGCCGCCAACCACGCCTCTGCCAAAGGCGGCGGCGGGACTGGAAAATCCATGCGCTGACAACGGCTACGAATGGTGGCCGGCAAACCGACTACCTGATCGGTAATCAAAATCAGCATAACGCCCGCCGCAGGCTCTTCAAGGTTTTTCAACAATCCGTTGGCAGCATGCACGTTCATCCTATCTGCCGGCGAGATGACGACAAATTTACCTTTCGCCTCTTGACTCGTTAGCGCTAAGAATCGCCCAATTTCTCGAATTTGATCGATGGTAATGGCTTTACCCGCTTCCATGGGTGAAACGGTCAAGACATCGGGATGATTACCCGCATCAAACAGTCTACAACTGCTGCACCGGCGGCACGGTTCGCCATTGTCTTGCGGAGTTTGACAAAGTAGGGCATTGGACAAACAGCGAGCAAAAGCGTTCTTCCCAACACCGGCAGGCCCCGCTAACAACAATGCGTGGGGCAGCGTCTCACTGTGTTTTCGCTGGTGTATCCGCTGCCAATTATCTTGTTGCCAGGGGAGAATGGACATCACGTTTCCTGAAGCAATGGTTTTAGCACCTGCGCGATCTCTCGCTGGACATCGGCTAACGATTGCGCGGCGTTGATCACACGATAGCGATCACCGTCTAGGCAAGCCATTTTCTGATAGGCGTCTCGCACGCCTTCGAAAAATGCCGCGCGTTCTTTTTCAAAACGATCCGGTTCACTACGCTTCCCGGCTCGCTCCAGCGCCAACGGCACCGGCGCATCCAGTAAGAGTGTAACATCTGGCCGCAATTCGCCTTGCACCCATGTTTCGAGCGTGGCGACTCGGTCCCAGGGTATCCCGCGCCCTCCGCCCTGATACGCGTACGTCGCATCGGTGAAACGATCACATAACACCCATTGACCACGCGCTAGGCACGGTCGAATCACCTTGGCGATATGTTCAGCGCGCGCGGCAAACATGAGTAACAGCTCAGTGTCAGAGGCCATCCCATCGTGCTTATGATCGAGCAATAAGTGACGGATTTGCTCACCCAGAGGCGTTCCACCGGGCTCTCGTGTGACAATCACCTCCTTGCCTGCCACGTCTAGCTGTTGCCGAACAAACTCAAGATTAGAACTCTTACCAACGCCCTCAATACCTTCAATGGTAATGAAACGACCTCTCATATTCTCACACCGAATAGTTGAGTAACGAGTAAATGCCGCCAGTCCTTAGGGCTCGCGTCATTGGCGCGCGGTTTTACGCTCACGTCGTGGACGCAGTATCTGGTATTCGCGGACTGCCTTGTTGTGCTCCTCAAGCGTCGCCGAAAAGTAATGGCTGCCATCGCCGCGCGCGACGAAATAAAGATAATCGCGTTCATCGGGATGCAGCGCGGCATTAATCGCCGCTTTGCTAGGCATCGCAATTGGCGTCGGCGGCAAGCCTTTTCGCGTATAGGTGTTATAGGGCGTATCTTTCAATAAGTCTTTACGACGAATGTTCCCGTCAAAGGATTCGCCCATACCGTAAATGACCGTCGGATCCGTTTGGAGGCGCATCCCTTTTTTCAGCCTACGTATAAACACACCGGCGATCCTATCTCGTTCTTCGGCAACGGCGGTTTCTTTTTCGACAATCGAGGCCAAAATAAGCGCTTCATCAGGCGTTTTAAGCGGTAAATCCGGCGCTCGCTCGGGCCATGCTTGCTCCAAATACGTTTGCATCTCTTCGTAGGCGCGTTGCAAAAATTCCACGTCGGTCGTTCCGCTTGGAAAGTGGTAGGTCTCCGGGCTAAAGCGACCTTCCGGATGTACACCTGAAAACCCCATTTGAGCCATAATCGCCTCGCCACTTAGTTCCGTAAGCGTACGCGTTAACGCCTCATGGTCATTAACGGCTTGCATCATTTGCTTAAATGACCAGCCTTCCACCAACGTCAGTGAATGCTGAACCACTCTCCCCGACACGAGCATCTGTAGAAACTCATCCGGCGTCATATCGGCTTGAAGCCGATACTCGCCCGCTTGTAGCTTACGAGCGCTGCCCCGCCAACGCGCTAGCCACTCAAAAAAAATGGGCTGTTCTATCACGCCTTGCTGCGATAGATTTTGAGACAGTTGCTTTACGTTGGTTCCCGGAGGTACGATTATGTTAGTACTCGAATCTTCGACATTCAATGGCGTTTTCACAAAATGTTGCAACTCCATCCCCAGCCAACCGCCGCCAAGACTCAGAATAATTACAACAACGCCCGTTAACTTAAAAAAAATATTCCGCATCACCGTCGATATAGTACTTAGCTAATCCAGCCATTGTTCCATGGTGCTAACTTTTCAGCAACCTGTTGCGTGATAAGCCCGGGTCCATAAGTGCACCGTTCCAGCTGCATAACTGGCCAAATCCCAATCAAGCTATTCGTTAGAAAGATCTCGTCGGCCTGTCTAACATCGTCGAGTGACAGCTCGGTCTCAGCTGAAGAAACGCCAAGGTTCTCGGCTATATCAATCACGCCATCACGAACAATCCCTTTGACGCCGCAAGATGTCAAATCCGGGGTATATAACCTTTTATTTTTTACAACAAACACATTAGTCATTGTACCTTCGACTACATTTTCGCCCGAATCAAGCATTAAACCCTCAGCCACGTCCGGTTCGTCCCATTCGCTACGCGCTAGGACTTGCTCCAAGCGATTGAGATGTTTTATTCCCGCCAATGCAGGGTTGGCGCCCAAGCGATGTTGACATACTCTCACCTTCACGCCGCGACTCCAGTATTGAGAAGAATATTCCGGATAGGGATGAATCTGTACGATTCGAGTCGGATCGCTTTGCGCTGAGGGTCGATAGCCACGACCTCCCGCTCCCCGCGTAATTACAATTTTTAGTACGGCGCGCGCCTTATTCGTGCATAACGCCTCTGCGTCTGCGCGAAGCTTTGCTTCCTCAACACCGCCAATCCCTAATCGCGAACATCCTTCCTTTAGTCGCTGCATATGTTGTCGCCATCGTCGCGGCGCCCCATCGACAACCAATAACGTCTCGAACAGGCCATCGCCATACAAAAGGCCGCGATCCTGACAACTCACTGTTCGCCTCGCTTCTCCGTTTATCAATACGTCCATACGGTTTAACGTTGATCGCTGTTCAAAGCGAGCAAAATACCCTGTGCCTTAGCCCGCGTTTCGGCGAGTTCCATTTCCGGTTCAGAGTCGGCCACGATACCCGCTCCGGCGCGTAGAGAAATCCGATTTTCCTCGACGGACAGCGTTCGAATTAAAATATTCAAGTCCATGGAACCGTCCCGATTAATATAGCCAAACGAGCCGGTATAGGGACCTCTCGGCGCGCCTTCAAGTTCGGCAATGATTTCCATACAACGCACCTTTGGACAACCGGTTATGGTACCGCCCGGAAAAACGGCTGCAACTACCTGCCCCGGCGCCGTATCGGGCTGGAGGCGACCCCGCACGTTCGAGACGATGTGATGGACATGAGAATAAGATTCCAAAACCATCAGTTCATTCACTTTCACGGACCCGGCACGACAGATCCGGCCCAGATCATTGCGTTCGAGGTCTATAAGCATAATATGCTCGGCCCTTTCCTTAGGGTGAGACATCAACACCTCCGACAGCTGTCGATCTAACGTTATTCCGCTACCACGAGGCCGAGTTCCCGCGATGGGCCGCGTTTCAACACGCTCGCCGGACACTTTCACGAGACGCTCTGGCGATGAACTTAAGATATAGTTTGATCTGTGGCGAACCAATCCCGCAAAGGGCGCAGGATTGGTTTGACGTAGACGCTTATACAGGGTAACAGCATCAACGTGGGGCGAAAAACACCCCTGCCAGACGCGCGAAAGGTTAACCTGGAACACATCACCGGCGACGATATAGTCCTTTATCCGCCTCACGCCCGACAGAAAGCGTTGTGGGTCCTCTTCTTGAAGAGACTCGGAAAGACCGCCAATTTTCTCGCCAGATTCGTTTCGTTGGATCCCAGCCAGGTCCTGTTCCATCGCATCAAGCAGATATCTATGGTCTTCCTCGGCCACTAAATAAATGGCTCGCTCCGTGTGGTCTCTGATTACCGCGGCAGGAATACGTGTAGCGAACGCAATAGGCAACGTTTTCTGAAACGCCAACGGTAGTCGCAGACGCGGCTCAATCTGTTGGGCGAGCTCGTAGGCCATGTATATAAACCAGCCGCCGTCAAACGGCAGCTGAGGGCAAGCCCGTTCGTCCGTTCGCTCTCGCCGCCACCACTCATCAAAACCGTCGAGGAATGTTTCATTACTCGTGGACCCCTCCGGGCTGATCAGTTGCCCATTAGGACGTAATACCAACTGCTGCTGGGGAAACGCGAATAAAACGTCAAATCGGCTGTTGGTCGAGCCCCGCGCAACGCTCTCTAACAAAAACGGATAGCGATCCGAAAACGCGGAGTGAAGAAGCAACAGATCAGCGTATTGGGAGGTGGCGCGGACAACTGCGCTCCCCATCGCTTTATCGCTAGTCAATGTGAAGGGTGAACTGGCCACCGCATCAACGCCCCATAGGTGTTTTTACTCCATACTGGAGTGAACCCGTTATCAGGGCGCCTTGCGCAAAACAAGCGTACCGTTGGTTCCTCCAAAGCCAAAGGAGTTCGATAGCGCCACGTTGATGGGCATCTTTCGCGCGGTACCCGGAACGTAATCCAGATCGCAGTCAGGATCCGCCGTAAATTGATTGATCGTGGGGGGGGCGACCTGGTCACGCAGCGCTAACGCACAGAAGATAGCTTCGATGCCGCCGGCCGCGCCCAACAAATGGCCTGTCATTGACTTCGTCGAGCTCATCGCAACTTTATAGGCATGATCACCAAAACTTCGCTTAACAGCCAGCGTTTCGGCAATGTCGCCAACCGGTGTCGAGGTCCCATGGGCGTTGATATAGTCAACATCCTCGGTATTAACTCTCGCATTACGTAGCGCATTGTCCATACAGCGGCTCGCACCCTCTCCACCTTCTGAGGGCTGCGTCATGTGGTAGGCGTCACCGCTCATACCAAAGCCCACGACTTCGGCGTATATCGTTGCGCCGCGCTTTTTGGCGTGCTCATATTCTTCCAGCACGACCACCCCGGCGCCATCACTTAGCACAAAACCATCACGGTCCTTATCCCATGGACGACTCGCCGTTTCCGGGTCATCGTTACGGGTCGATAATGCGCGCGCGGCGGCGAAACCACCGAGGCCGGTAGGTGAAGCTGCCATCTCCGCGCCGCCCGCTATCATCACATCCGCCTCGTTACGTTCGATGATACGCGCGGCTTCGCCAATGTTATGGGTGCCTGTTGTGCAAGCCGTTACGATGGCGATATTCGGCCCTTTCATCCCGTAAATAATCGAAAGATTCCCGGAGATCATGTTAATGATGTTGCTGGGTACAAAAAACGGTGAGATTTTACGAGGCCCCCCCTTTACGAGAGCGTCGTGGCCTTTTTCAATGCCAGTGATACCGCCGATACCCGAACCGATCGCCACACCAATGCGATGGTCGTTATGGTCAGTTACCTCCAGGCCTGAGTCTTCAACGGCCTCTTTCGCTGCGGCGATCCCATAGTGGATGAACGCATCCATCTTTTTCGCGTCTTTACGATTAATGTATTGCGTGACATCGAAACCCCACACAGAGCCGCCAAATCGTACGGTAAAATCTGAGACGTCGAAATGGGCAATTGGGCCAATGCCGCATTTTCCCGCTAATATGTTTTCCCAAGAATCGCGAACATTGAGGCCTACGGGCCCTACCATGCCCAGACCGGTTATTACTACACGTCTTTCACCACCCACGGGACTACCTTCTCCTGGTAAAACTATTTCTTGACTACAGAATTGCGATAATACGTTGAACGCTCGAACGACACGCTGTCCTTCGGACCTTACGCGCAGTATTTACACGTAAAGTGCGTGCGCGTTACCAAAATCTTTACGGCTTAGCGCTGCCAACCGTAGAAATGGCGAGCCGCTACCAGACAAGGCCGGCAGCGGCTTTCATAAGCAATTGCCAACTATTTGATGTTGGCGTTGATATAGTCTATCGCTTGCTGAACAGTTGTTATTTTTTCTGCTTCTTCATCAGGTATTTCACACTCGAATTCTTCCTCGAGCGCCATGACTAACTCTACAGTGTCTAACGAGTCTGCGCCAAGATCGTCTACAAAGGAGGATTCGCTGTTAACTTCCTCTTCCTTGACGCCAAGTTGCTCAACAACAATCTTCTTGACGCGTTCCTCAACGTTACTCATAACTCTTTATGCCTCCCATCTATGGTAAAAGGGGTATCTCGAAAAGCCGCTAGTTTGTACTTTATTCACTACCTACCTGTTTTTGATACGGGCTTCAATCCATTGCGTTACCCCGGCTATCTTCCAGGGTTGCCATCATATAACAAAAACACTCATCGGTGGTGATGCGCTCGCGGTCGGTATTGTAGTGAAAACGCAGCGGATATTCCAGCGACTCCTTCCAGGGCTTGGCCGAAAATCCGGTTCGCGATATTTATCCTTTTTAATTCATATACATACCACCATTAACGTGTATCGTTTCACCGGTAATGTACGCGGCTGCGGGTGATGCGAGAAACCCCACAGCGGCCGCCACCTCCTCAGCACGGCCCAATCGTGCTAACGGAATTTGCTGTAACAATGCCTCTCTTTGCCCCTCTGGCAGACCCCGAGTCATATCAGTATCAATAAAACCGGGGGCCACGGCGTTGACCGTAATGCCCCGCGACGCAACCTCTCGGGCCATGGACTTACTGAAGCCAATCAGCCCCGCCTTAGCTGAGGCATAGTTGGTCTGACCGGCGTTTCCACTAAAACCCACTACGGAGGCTATGTTGATTATGCGCCCTTTACGCGACTTCATCATTCCGCGCAGGCAGGCTTTTGACAACCGGTAGACCGACGTTAAGTTTGTTTCTATGATATCCGTCCACTCCTCATCCTTCATACGCATCAACAAGTTATCGCGGGTTATCCCTGCATTATTGACTAAAATACCGGTGCTCCCATAATCAGAAGCAATAGCGCTGATTAATGCATCGATAGATGCCAATTCGGTGACGTTCAACACTGCGCCGCGACCTGAGACGCCGTTTTCGCTTAAGTAGCTCGTTATTTTTTCCGCACCACTTTCTGTTGTGGCGGTTCCAATCACCGTAGCGCCGTGCCCCCCCAGCTCCAACGCAATGGCACGACCAATTCCTCGGCTCGCACCCGTAACTAGCGCAATTTCATTTTCTAATGGCATTATTTTCGTCCTTGCCTCTGAACAACGGTATATATCTTGGTTATATCTCCAAGGCGCTACGGGCTTTCTCCAGTGTCGCCGTATCATAGACGGGTAACGCCTGGAGATCGGGCGTAATCCGCTTGTTTAGTCCCGCGAGCACCTTACCTGGCCCGCATTCTACGACGTGTGTCACCCCGCGGCGCCCCATTTCTCGGATAGTCTCCACCCACCGTACGGGGCTATAGAGTTGTTTTATTAACGCTTCTTTTATGTCCTCGGGCCTTTCACGAAGCGCGACGTCAACATTATTGATGACGGGGATTTCCGGCGATTTCATTTCAACGGTGTCGAGTAAGTTCGCCAAGCGATCGGCGGCGGGTTTCATCAATAGGCAGTGAGAAGGTACGCTTACCGGTAAGATAAGCGCCCGCTTTGCACCGCTTTCTTTGGCCTGATCCACAGCCCGGGTTACCGCTTCTTTGTGACCTGCAACAACGACCTGCCCAGGTGAGTTAAAATTCACTGCCGACACGACTTGCCCTTCTGCGGCTTTATCACACAATTCCACAACCGTATGATCGTCCAAGCCTAAGATAGCGGCCATCGCGCCCTGCCCAACCGGCACGGCCTCTTGCATGAAGCGACCGCGCTCCGCAACGACATTGACAGCTGCTTTGAAATCGAGCGTACCCGCGCAAACTAACGCAGTATATTCGCCCAAACTGTGGCCTGCCAAAACATCCGGCTGGCCGTAACCCAGAGAACGCCATGCCCGCCATACGGAAAACCCAGCGGCCAGCATCGCCGGTTGAGTAACGCGGGTATCATTAATCTCTGCTTCCGGGCCGTGTTGAACCAACTGCCATAGGTCGTAATCCAAAATCTCAGAAGCCTCGGCAAATGTTTGTTTTACATGGTTAAATTGATCGGACAATTCCGATAACATGGCGATGGATTGCGAGCCTTGGCCCGGAAATACAAATCCTAGTCTCATTGTCTAAAATTTCCCCGTCGTCTCGAAATCATCGTCGACCGGTTTCCGAACGTACCGTGTTGAGCCCGCGTATTTCTTTTTGTCGCTGCAAAGTAGCCTCTCACAACTAACGGTTAGAAAATCTCTTAAGCCTTCCAAACAACTGGAAAAAGAGTGAATTTAAAAACTTTTTTGTTTTTTGTGGGAGAAAGCACAACACAACGCGCCGAAGTGATTCATTTGCTAGTACTTAACCAGGGCCGAGCCCCAGGTAAACCCACCACCAAAGGCCTCTAATAATAGCATGTCACCTTGTTTCACCCGCCCGTCTCTAACGGCCACGTCCAAGGCCAGCGGCACCGACGCCGCCGACGTGTTGCCATGCTCAGAAACGGTAAGAATAACGCGATCCATGGACATTTTTAATTTTTTTGCCGTCGCGGCGATAATACGCGTATTGGCTTGATGCGGTATCAGCCAGTCGATGTCGCTTTCAGCGAGGCCGTTGGCGGCGAGCGTTTCATCGACAATACGCCCTAGAGTATTAACCGCCATTTTAAACACTTCTTTGCCCTCCATTTGGATGTACGCTTCACCGTTTTGGACGGCATCGTACCCTTGCGAGATGCCCTTTGGTACGTGCAGCAACTCCTCGAATTGGCCGTCAGCATGAAGGTGCGTCGATAGAACGCCTGGAGTGTCCGATTCTTTGAGTATGACGGCGCCAGCACCGTCGCCAAACAATACGCAGGTGCGCCGGTCAGTCCAATCGATGATACGAGACAACGTCTCTGCGCCAATCACTAAGGCGCACTTCGCACTACCGGTCTTGATGAATTTATCAGCAACGGACAAGGCATAAATAAACCCCGTGCAAACGGCCTGAACATCAAACGCGGGCGTACCGTGAATGTCGAGACGCTGCTGCAACAAACAGGCCGTACTGGGAAACACTTTATCGGGCGTGGTCGTTGCAACAACGATAAGATCGATATCTCGATTTTTGATGCCCGCCGAGTCGATAGCGCTGTTAGCGGCCACCTCCGCTAGATCGCATGTGGTTTCACCGTCAGCGGCGACGTGTCGCTTGCGAATACCCGTTCGGTCGGCAATCCATTCGTCCGTGGTATCAACCAGTTTTTCCAAATCGGCGTTGCTAACGACTTTCTCTGGCAGAAACCCTCCCGTTCCTACGATTCGGGAGAACTTCAACCTGTGCGCCTCTCTTGTAATAACGTTTCGAGTTGCGTACTGATACGTTGCGGCACGGCTTTTTCAACTTCCAACATCGCTTCTTTGATAGCGTTGCCGAAGGCTAGCGTATCAGCGCCACCGTGACTTTTTATCACAATCCCCTGCAATCCTACGAAGCTGGCGCCGTTATATCGTCGCGGGTCAATCCGTCGCCGGAAAGCTTTTAACACAGGGAGCGCGACGACCGCCGCAAACCGACTAAACAGATTGCGCTGGAATTCTTCCTTCATGAAGTGGGTAATCATTTTTGCTACGCCCTCACTGGTTTTTAAGGCGACGTTTCCAACAAAACCATCGCAAACAACCACATCTACCGAGCCTCGATAGATATCGTCGCCTTCTACAAATCCCGCATAGTTAATATTGCTATCAGCTAAAAGGGTCGCGGCCTCCTTGACCTGTTCGTTGCCCTTTATTTCCTCTTCACCAATGTTGAGCAATCCCACCGTGGGTGAAGGTTTGTTTTCAACGGCTTCCGTTAACACGGATCCCATCAGGGCAAACTGCACCAAGTGTTCGGCGCGCGTATCCACATTCGCCCCTAGATCGAGCATGTGGATCTGACCCCTCATGGTTGGCAGCGTCGAAACGATAGCCGGCCTATCGATACCGGGCAGCGTTTTCAGCACATACCTGGCGGTGGCCATCAAGGCACCCGTGTTCCCCGCACTAACGCACGCTTGTACTACGCCTTCTTTAACCAAATTGATCGCCACGCGCATGGACGAATCTTTCTTCCCACGCAACGCTTGAGAAGGAAGCTCATCCATCTCAACCGTCTGCGTGGTATGCCGAATCGTTAGCGCCCCCCCCACATTGGCGTTGCGCTTACGCAGCTCCAGCATTATCAGCTCTTGGTTACCAACTAAGTGTAACGCTAGATCGGGGTATTTCGCTATGGCATCGAGAGCAGCTGGAATTACGACACTGGGGCCAAAATCCCCACCCATGGCGTCCAGAGAGATCGATACGCTCAAACTTTAATCGCCCTTTGTCTCAATGACTTTGCGTCCTCGGTAGTAACCGTCTGAACTCACGTGGTGACGACGGTGGGTTTCGCCGCTCTCTCGGTCAATGGACAACGTGGGCGTCGTGAGGGAATCATGCGCGCGGCGCATGCCACGTTTAGATGGTGACTTTTTATTTTGTTGCACAGCCATTATGACTTCTCCTGTTGTAACAATCCCTAACGTTTAAAACCTCTTTTGCCACGATTAGCGCGCTTGGTGACACGCTTTCGCGGGTATCCTGGTATCAATATGCCTTTGCTGTGCTAGTCCGATGAGGCATGCGCTCCGCCCCTCACCTCAATGCTCACACAATAGCAAGACAAAGATCATCCACCCAGGCCGGTTGTTCTCACTGGCCTTGGACATCATTTTAAAATACTTAATCTATTTCGCTAATTTAAGGTCAGCCAGCACCGCAAATGGATTTTCGCGACCGGGACTTTGCGACGTTAATTCCGCCTCACTGGGCAACACTGAAGAACACACGCCCTCCGGATGCTTGGCAATATCGGGCAAGCTTAGTATCAGTTCGTCCTCGACAAGATCAAACAACGAAAGCGTTTCCCTGTCTACGATGCATGGTTCGTAGCCTTCCGGCACTCGATTCGCTTGTTCGTCTGTTCTAACTATCGCCACAGACACGTCGACATCAAGCACCAGCGGCATATCTTCCATGCAACGCTGACACTGTACGGCGACTTCGCCTTTAATGGTACCGGCGATATAGCGAATCCCTTGTTCGTCAACGCCAAACTTCAGGTTCGCCTCAATTGCCCCCTGCGAGTGTCTCACCAAAGATGATAACCGCTTTAATTCCGACACCTGGATGCGAAGACATCGAGACTGACCTCTTTCGGCAAGGACAAATGGATCAATAGCCCGCTGCTTATCTTTGGACATAACCGCAAAATCATATAATTATCGTAGCGTGGTGTCAAAATTTGATGATTTTCAACACGTGCGGAGTGATTATGGCTTGACTTCGAGCGAGGATTCCCGTACATACCGGGGAGCGAGTACGGCCTTGCTTCTTGCTCCTAATCGTACCGGGTCTGTCCGCGCGATCGTACCGGGTCTGTACGCGCGCATCATACTGGAGATTGTTCTAACACGATTTTTTCGACGCGCGGTGGACCTTGACAGCCGGTCCACCGGGATGTAAGAAACGCGATCCAAAACAAAAAGCTAAACAATGCGGTTGCGGATAGTATTGCGCACCGACATAATGGCATTTGTATGTTGACTTTTACGATGTAACACTGAACTGGGGGAATTCTACACGCGTAAACCAGATTGCATTAAGGACAGCCCCGTTTTCGTAACCTAACGAATTAAATGGAAAAAATTTGACCATAAAGAAAGTTCTCATAGCCAATCGCGGCGAAATCGCCGTGCGGATTGTAAGAGCATGTGCAGAGATGGGCATCAAATCGGTGGCGGTATACACCGATTCGGACCAACATTCCCTCCACGTTAAAAAAGCAGACGAAGCCTACAACATTGGACCCGCCTCGGTAGCGGGCTACCTGAACGCCCACCGCATTGCGAACCTGGCGGTTGCCACGGGGTGTGATGCCGTCCATCCCGGCTATGGATTCCTTTCCGAAAACCCACAGCTTCCGGATATATGCAAACGACGCCGCATACGCTTTATAGGGCCCAGTGCGACGGTCATTCGCCGGATGGGAGATAAAATCGCCGCTCGCCAAGCGATGATTGAAGCCGGAATCCCGGTCACGCCCGGTAGCGAAGGCAACGTTAACGACGTAGCGGAGGCCTTGGTTTGCGCGGAACAAATCGGCTACCCTGTCATGCTGAAAGCGACTTCCGGTGGTGGCGGCCGCGGCATTCGCCGATGTAGCGACGCCGCGGACCTAAAAAGGAATTACGACCGCGTGGTCTCGGAAGCCACAAAAGCCTTTGGTAGCGCCGAAGTCTTTTTAGAGAAATGTATCGATAATCCACTTCACATTGAAGTGCAAATACTTGCCGATAGCCATGGCAACGTGATTCACCTTTTCGAGCGTGACTGCTCTATTCAGCGCCGCCACCAGAAACTCATCGAAATTGCACCCTCACCTCAAATCGACAATACCCTACGCAAGAAACTAGGTGGGTGGGCCGTGGCAGCCGCCAAAGCTGTGGAGTACGAAAACGCCGGCACTGTGGAATTTCTCGTCGACAAGGACAAAAACTGCTATTTCATGGAGATGAATACGCGACTACAGGTCGAGCATCCTATTACGGAACAAATTACGGGCATCGATATAGTGCGCGAGCAAATCCGCGTCGCCTCTGGCCTAAAGCTCTCTTATCAACAGAAAGATGTGAAAAAACGCGGTTACGCGATGGAGTTTCGTATCAACGCCGAAGACCCAAGAAACGACTTCTTACCCAGCTTCGGTCGAATAACGCGCTATTTTGCCCCCGGTGGGCCGGGCGTGCGTACCGACGGCGCAATCTATACCGGTTACGAGATTCCGCCATACTACGATTCGCTGTGCGCAAAATTGACCGTATGGGCATTAACCTGGGATGAATTGTTAGACCGGGCCAATCGTGCGCTGAACGATATAGCGGTGTACGGCATTAAAACCACTATCCCCTACCATCTGGAAATCATCAAATCGCCTGAGTTTCGGGCGGCGAGGTTTGACACCAGTTTCGTCGAAACCCACCCGGAACTGGTCAATTATTCAATTCGCCGACCCGCTCGAGAGCTGGCCGCAGCCATTGCCGCGGGTATTGCCGCCCACATGAGGCATTAGCACGATTTTGCTATGGCGGTAACGATCGATTCGAATGCACGTAATTGCACACTCAAGAGAGCTCGAAATTGTCGACACCTCGAAAATCGCTGTTTGCGAAAGCGAAGACGAGAAGCCGTTTATCAGTCCCAGCAACGCAGGACCATTAATCATCGTTTTGTCAACCACGAACGAGACTGAGCCATGTCAAAGATCCAGATAACCGACACAATTTTACGTGACGCGCATCAGTCACTGATTGCAACACGCATGAGAACTGAAGACATGCTTCCCATCTGCGGGAAGCTGGATGAAGTGGGTTTCTGGTCATTAGAAGTGTGGGGGGGCGCGACGTTTGATGCGTGCTTACGGTTCCTTAAAGAGGACCCATGGGAGCGGCTACGCCGCTTACGCAGCGCGCTGCCTAACACGCGTTTACAGATGTTATTGCGGGGGCAAAATCTTCTTGGCTATCGCCATTACTCTGATGATGTCGTAAGCGCTTTTGTTCGATGCGCTGCTGACAACGGCGTCGATGTGTTTAGAATTTTTGATGCCTTAAATGACGTACGCAACTTTCGCGTTTCCGTCGAGGCGGTCAAGGCAGCAGGAAAACACGCACAGGGCGCTATATCGTACACGACCAGCCCCGTTCACGGCACACCACAGTTTGTGAATATGGCAAAGCAACTCCAGAGCATGGGGTGTGACAGTATCGCGATAAAAGATATGGCGGGCCTGCTAACGCCCGCTGCCACCGCGGAGCTTGTCATCGCGCTAAAAGAAGTTATAACAGTCCCACTACAACTCCATAGTCACGCCACCACCGGTTTAGCCAGTATGTGCCAACATAAAGCGGTAGAACTCGGCTGCGATAGAATCGACACGGCCATATCTACCTTTTCTGGCGGAACAAGCCACCCTCCCACCGAGACTATGGTAGCAGCGTTCCGAGGAACCCCCTATGACACGGGATTGGACCTAACGCTCCTCCAAGAAATCGGCTATTACTTCTACGAGGTTCGGAAGAAATATAGAGCATTTGAGAGCGAGTTCACTGGTATCGACACACGTGTGCAAGTCAATCAGATCCCTGGCGGTATGATCTCCAATTTGGCCAACCAATTACGTGAACAAGGCGCGCTGGAACGAATGAACGACGTGCTAAACGAGATCCCGCGTGTACGCGAGGACTTGGGGTATCCCCCACTCGTGACCCCTACTTCGCAGATTGTTGGAACGCAAGCGGTGTTGAACGTGTTAACGGGTGCGCGATACAAAAACATTACCAACGAAGTGAAATACTACCTGCAAGGACGATACGGAAAGGCGCCGGGAACGGTCAATTCAATAGTCAGACAACAAGCTATTGGCAACGAAGACGTGATAGACTGCCGTCCGGCTGACTTATTGCGCAACGAAATGGAATCGCTACAAGAAGAAATTGGCGCACGTGCAAAGTCGGAAGAAGACGTGCTCTCGTACGCAATGTTTCCCGAAGTTGGCCGTAAATTTCTCGAAGAGCGAGAAGCGGGCACGCTTATTCCGGAACCGTTGGAACCATTAAGCGGGGGCGCTGAATTCTGCGGACCCTCCCCTGTCGAGTTCAACGTTACGATGCACGGAGAGACATATCACATCAAGGTGACAGGAACGGGGCACAAGACTCAAAATCAGCGCCCCTTTTATTTATCGGTCGACGGTGTGCCTGAGGAAATCTTGGTGGAAACGCTGGATGAGATGTTTATCGGGGGCGAAGAAGGGGGCGCTACCGGTCAAGCTAAAGGGAGCAAGCGGCCGAAAGCCAAACAGCCGGGTGATGTGACTGCGTCAATGCCGGGAACGATAGTCGACGTGTTAGTAAAGGAAGGTGACGAGGTCAAAGAAGGCGACCCGGTTTTAATAACGGAGGCCATGAAGATGGAAACGGAAGTCCAGGCGCCGATCTCCGGTAAAGTGGTGGCCGTTAATGTTAGCAAGGGGGACAGTGTCAATCCCGATGAGACATTGGTCGAAATAGACTAACTAAAGGTGATCCGCGGTCAATAGCCTGGTCACGCCATCGTGTTATTTCTCTTCCGAGTTAAGGGCCACGGAAATAAATAATTGTCCAAAGATTGCGCCGGATTTTGGCTCAGATTCAAGGCGCGGCAAGGGGCGCATAATCGCTTTATGTAACCCTTGTCGCAACACAGAAGCTGGGCCAAAAGACAAGCAAAATTGGATGATTATTTGTTTCCGCGGCCCTAAGGGCGGGCGAAAAAATAACTTCGTATTTTTCGCGCCCAGTTTTGGGTCATGTTTGGACAATCCGATTGAGCAAAACCGCGGGACTAGCCCGGCTAATTCGAGGTTTTTGCCATTGAGGATTATTCAAAGGTGGCGCGAATATGGGATGCGAAAATCGTAAGTTATTTTTTCGCGAGCGCTAAGTGCGTCGTTGACGCATTCATAGCATTTTAGAAAGGGAGTTTTTTATGTCACGAGAGGCGATCTATACCGAAACTGCGCCGAAAGCCATCGGTACGTATTCGCAAGCCGTTAAAGTTGGAACCACGGTGTACTTATCGGGCCAGATCCCCTTGCTGCCGGAAAGTATGGAACTCGTCGATGGCGATATGGAGGCCCAGATTCGCCAGGTATTCGAGAACCTCCAAGCGGTTGCCAAAGCGGCGGGAGCGCGTTTGGCTGATGTGGCGAAGTTGAATGTGTTTCTCACGGATCTTGGTGACTTTCCTCTGGTCAATCAAGTTATGGCAAACTATTTCGTTGAGCCGTACCCGGCTCGCGCGGCCGTTGGCGTTGCGGCGTTACCCAAAGGTGCCCGGGTTGAAATGGATGCGGTACTCGTTGTTGCTGATGAGTAGCATCAGTTGCCACATTTGACTATGAGTTATTATCAGCGGAATAGCGATTTTTTGACATCGTACCGTGCGACGCTAGAATTCATACGCTAGCAAGCTTCAGCGGATTCTTTTGGCCATGCCCACCTCTCTCTCTCGCAACCCCATTACTGTACTGACGGGCGTCGGCCCTCGGATGGCCGAGAGGCTCGGGCGGCTGAATATCCATACTGTTGAAGACCTCTATTTCCATCTTCCAACCCGTTATGAAGACCGAACGCGCGTGTGGTCAATTGGGGAATTATCCGCCGGTGACACCGTATTGGTAGAGGGTACGGTTGTAGTAACCGATATTCGCTTCGCTCGACGTCGTATGTTAGTGTCCAGGCTCCGCGACAGTAGCGGCGAAATCCTATTGAAGTATTTTCATTTTTCCTCTAGCCAAAGGGCGCGTCTTGCGCCTGGGACGCGTTTGCGTTGTTTTGGAGAGGCGCGTTTAGGCGCCGCAACGTTAGAAATGGTTCATCCTGAAACTCAGGTGCTACGCGACGCCGCGCCGTCCCTGGCTACTCACTTAACGGCGATTTACCCGGCCGTTGATGGAATCCGACAAGGGGTGTTGCGTCGATTGGTCGACCAAGCGCTAAAGCTTACTTCAACGGTTGACCCCCTAGAGGTTATCGAAGAAGACCGCGCCTGGAATGTTGCGGAACTATTGCCTCGGGAGATATGCAAAGCGCTAGGATTGCCGACGCTGGTTGATGCCTTACGGTTTCTCCATCAACCGCCTGTCGATGTTTCTTTGACCCTATTGAACCAAGTCCGCCATCCCGCGCAGCAGCGCCTAATCTTCGAAGAGTTACTTGCACACCATCTGAGTCTAAAGCAGCTGCGCCTACAGGTGAAAAATGAGAGCGCGCCGGCGCTAACGGCGCCCGATTCGCTAACACGCGCACTTCTAGACGCATTACCTTTCAGGTTAACGGCGGCGCAGCAACGGGCGTTGGATGAGATTCGTTCCGATATAGCGCGTCCCCATCCAATGCACCGGCTGTTGCAAGGGGATGTGGGATCCGGGAAGACATTAGTCGCTACGCTGGCGATGTTAACCGCGATAGAAGCCCGCTATCAGGCGGTGATGATGGCTCCGACAGAATTGTTGGCCGAGCAGCATTATACTAATTTGCGGCGGTGGTTGGAGCCGCTTGGGATACGTACAACATGGATCGCTGGCACTATGCAGAAAAAGGCCAGGCGCGAAACACTCGATCGGGTAGCGCGTGGAGAGGTGGCATTGGTCGTTGGAACCCATGCTTTATTCCAGGCGGACGTGTCATTTGATCGTCTAGGAATAATTGTTATTGACGAACAGCACCGGTTCGGGGTGCACCAACGGCTCGCCCTGCGAGAGAAGCGCGCCGATGGCTCAGAATACCCGCACCAGTTGACGATGACGGCGACACCGATTCCTCGAACGCTGGCGATGACGGCTTATGCTGACCTTGACTTATCGGTGATCGATGAAATGCCGCCAGGTCGTCAGCCCGTGGAGACAGTTGCAGTGTCCGAGAAACGCCGCGAGGACGTGATGACTCGTATCCTCGAGGCGTGTAGGAGTGGGCGCCAGGCTTTTTGGGTCTGTACGCTTATTGATGAATCGGAATCGTTGCAATGCCAAGCGGCGGTGGAGACGTTTCAGTGGCTGGCTGAGAGATTAACTGGGCTGCGGGTGGGGCTCGTACATGGGCGGCTAAAGTCTTTAGAGAAAGAAGCCGTGATGAATGCGTTTCGGCGCGGCGACATTGATCTGCTTGTGGCGACGACGGTGATTGAAGTGGGTGTCGATGTTGAACAGGCCACACTGATGATCATCGAGAACGCCGAGCGGTTGGGGCTGGCTCAGCTCCACCAGTTGCGTGGCCGAGTTGGGCGCGGCACCGAGAGGAGCGTTTGTGTGCTGATGTATCGAGGACCGCTGTCCGAACCGGCACGTGCTCGCCTGGCGGTGATGCGTGATACAAATGATGGTTTTGAAATTGCGCGACGCGATCTGGCGTTGCGTGGCCCCGGTGAGGTGCTCGGAACACGGCAAAGCGGCGATTTCAATTTCCGCATAGCAGATTTGGTGAGGGATCAAGGGCTAATTCAGGAAGTCGAGAGGGGTGCTAAGTTATTGTTGAAACGGTATCCGCGCTACGTCCAGCCACTCGTTCGCCGGTGGCTGGGCGATGTTAGCCGGTACGGCGGCGTATAATTGCGTTCGCTAGTGCTCGATCTCCCTTTTACGTTTTTAATTTTGCAGCAACGGATCAAAAAGTTTGAGTTTTAATAGTGAACCGGTGTGGCGTGCGTTAAAGCACGTGAGCGGAGAGAAACCACCGCCTCAATTGTTGTTTTGGCTCATGGATGCGGAGTCGTTGACGAAACGAATGCGAACTCTGTGCGGTGAGCGCTTTCGCGTGGCATTACTGCAACAGAATTGGCAGCGTCCAATGCGCAGCGAGCGCATAGCGTTGAATATGACGGAGCGCGGCGTTGGCCTAATACGACAGGTCCACCTTATGTGCGGCGACCGCCCGACCGTATTTGCGCGGACAGTTATCCCGCGAACGACGCTCCGCGGTAAACAGAGGCGCCTTGCTCAGCTCGGTAGTAAGCCGCTCGGTGAGATGCTTTTTTCCGAAAAGTCGATGCGCCGTGGGGAGGTGCAGATAGCGGCCATAACCGTTGGCCAGCGTTTGTTTAGCCAAGCGCTCGCCGACGGGGGTAAAGGCGTCACCTCTATTTGGGGTAGGCGCTCAGTGTTTTGGTTGGACAACAAGCCGCTATTAGTAAGCGAGATTTTTCTGCCGGCGTTGGATGTGGCGCTACAGAAACAGGTTACCTAAAAATTGGAATTAGCCCTTTGGAGCGTATAGCTAAGAGACTGTGAAAAGGTTGCTGTGTTTGCGAATACCGTGTTGGTTCTCGGCTCGGAATGCTCATTAAGTACTATGAATTTTTATTATGAGCTTCGATTTTTTGTAAAAAGCGCTTTGTCTTCACGCGCTCGCAACACGCGTTCACAGGTTTAAGTCTACAATGATTCAACGTATTTTTAATTATGCATTGCTGATGCGGCTGGACCGACCCATTGGTATTCTGTTGTTGCTCTGGCCAACGATGTGGGCGCTTTGGATAGCTAGCGAAGGAAACCCCAATTGGCAAGTATTTACAGTGTTTACGTTAGGGGTTATTTTGATGCGCTCGGCCGGCTGCGTCATTAACGATTACGCTGATCGCCATATCGATCCGCACGTTCGGCGAACTCGGAACCGCCCGCTGGCGGCGGGCCTGGTGTCGCCGCGCGAGGCGCTTACGCTTTTCGTATTGTTGTGTTGTGCCGCGTTTGGGCTTGTGTTGCTTATGAATCCGTTAACTATTGCCTTGTCGTTCGGTGGTGCGTTATTGGCGAGCATTTACCCATTTATGAAGCGCTATACGTATATGCCACAGGTTGTACTTGGGGCCGCTTTCGCTTGGGCAGTGCCAATGGCATTTGCGGCGCAGACAGGAACGGTGCCGACCGTATGCTGGCTCGTTTTTATTGCCACAGTACTGTGGACCGTCGCCTACGATACGATGTATGCCATGGTTGACCGAGAGGACGATCTTCGTATTGGTGTAAAATCGACGGCGATACTATTCGGTGACGCCGACAAGCTGATTATCGGTTTTCTCCAAATGGGCGTGCTGGCTATTCTGTTCCTCGTGGGGGAACAATTGGGGATGGGTGTTTACTACTATGTTGGTCTTGCGTGTGCCACGGTGTTAGCTCTTTACCAGCAGTCTTTGATCAGGGACCGAAGTCCGGGGGGGTGTTTCAAAGCATTCCTCAACAATAATTGGTTTGGCATTGTCGTTTACGCAGGAATCCTTGTCCATTATCTCATTGATTCCTGAATGGGTGGGCCTACGCCTTCATCACTGCGCTCTGGTTGGCTCAGGCGCACGTAGCGTGTAATCGCCGGACTTATCAAGGCTGCGTAGTTGTTAGGTGCGGGTTGTAACTATATGTTAAACAGGGAAATTTCATAGGTAAGGGGTCATGCTCGAGTCGGTGCTTGCTATTGTTGTCGGTTTCGCCCTGCTGGTGTGGGGTGCCGATAGGTTTGTCGCGGGTGCGTCGGGTATTGCTCGTCATCTCGGTGTTTCGCCGCTTATTATCGGTCTTACGATCGTGGGATTCGGTACCTCTGCTCCCGAAGTACTGGTTTCGGCGGTGGCCGCGTTTGAGGGTAACCGCGGTTTGGGCGTCGGAAACGCGTTGGGCTCCAATATTGCCAATGTGGCGTTGGTGGTTGGTGCGACGGCTTTGGTTATGCCATTGTTGGTACAGTCAAACGTATTACGCCGAGAATTTCCGGTCCTTCTTGTGACGATGTTTGCTGTGCTGGCACTGCTTTGGGACAAAGAGCTGAGCCGTATAGATGGTGTGCTGCTGATTTCTGGAATGATCGTAATGATTGTACTCGTTGTAAGAATCGGGCAAAAATCTCAAGTCGATGATCCGCTGGCCGCCGAGTTTAATCTCGAAATACCGCCTCCTCTGAAGATGAGTTACTCCGCTGCCTGGTTCGCGCTAGGACTGGTAACACTTTTAGTCAGTTCGCAAGCGCTTGTGTGGGGTGCGAGTAATGTTGCCCAAGCGATGGGGATCAGTGATCTCGTTATTGGTCTGACTATTGTTGCCATAGGCACAAGCCTTCCTGAACTGGCCGCATCAATAATGGGCGCCTTGAAGAACGAACACGATATTGCCATTGGCAATATCATCGGTTCCAACATGTTTAATATTCTTGCGGTTATGGCTATGCCAGGCCTTATCGAACCGGGTGCTATTGAACCGCAAGTTTTATCGCGAGATTATCCTTTGATGTTGGTGCTTACCCTCGCGCTCTGGGCGATGGCGCACGGCATGCACGGTCGACCGGGTAAAGTCACTCGTACTGAGGGCGGATTCCTGTTGGCGGCATATATTAGTTATTTAGTTTGGTTGTACATGACCGAAGTCGCGTAAAGTAGTGCAAGGGTAGTGGTTTGTGAGCAACGTGTTTCCGCAGGTGGGACGGTTTAATGTGTTGAGCGTGTAATGTGGTGGCGGCCTCACCACTATGGGCAAAGATCACGCGCGGGTGACCGGGTCTGGTGAGTAATATAAAAACTGAGGGAATAGATTGAAACGGCTCGAAAAGACGGCAGTCAAGGATGTTCGAAAATTGCGGGAGCTGGGACTGGCCGTAATCGAAACGGAAGCAAAAGCCGTTGCCGCGCTTGCCGCGCAGGTGGACGAGAATTTCGTCAATGCGTGTCGCCATATGCTTGCGTGCTCCGGGCGTATTGTTGTGCTTGGTATGGGTAAGTCGGGGCATATCGGCGGCAAGATTGCGGCCACCCTGGCTAGTACTGGAAGCCCCGCGTTCTTTGTTCATCCAGGTGAGGCGAGCCACGGGGACTTGGGCATGATTACCAGCAAAGACGTCGTCATAGCCATATCAAACTCAGGGGAAACCGAGGAGATATTAACTATTTTACCCATCATTAAACGTCTGAATGTCCCTTTGATTGCCTTGACAGGCAGCCCATCGTCGACGCTGGCGACCAGCGCGACGGTTCACATTAATGTCGGCGTTGAGCAGGAAGCATGTCCGCTTGGCCTGGCGCCAACGTCGAGTACCACCGCAACGCTTGCCATGGGTGATGCGTTGGCGGTTGCATTGCTCGAAGCACGCGGTTTCACGGCCGATGATTTCGCGCATTCCCATCCTGGCGGGCGCTTGGGGCGACGATTACTCCTCCATATTAGCGATATTATGCACACGGGTGAGGGGATCCCTGCCGTAGCCTACGACGCGCCGTTGAAAGAGGGGCTAGTGGAAATGAGCAAGAAGGGTCTAGGTATGACTGCAGTGGTTGATGAACAACGTCGGGTAATGGGTGTCTTTACCGACGGTGACTTACGTCGGACACTGGATCACGGCGTCGATTTTCATCGCGCAATGATCGCGGACGTTATGACAACGAATTGTAAGACCGTCGACCATGACATTCTTGCCGCCGAAGCCTTGCAAATAATGGAGTCAAGTAAGATCAACGGGCTTTTGGTCATTGATGAGAATAACAAGCTCGTCGGTGTACTGAATATGCATGATTTGTTGCGCGCCGGGGTTGTTTAAAGCGGACGGAGAGCACTTTTTATGGACGATGCTTACACGCGCGCAGAGAAGATCAAGTTAGTCATTTTTGATGTAGACGGCGTACTTACTGACGGTCGTCTATATTACGCTCATGACGGACGGGAATTAAAAGTGTTTCATTCTCGCGACGGACACGGCATGAAGATGTTGCGCCAAAGCGGGGTCGAGATCGCGATCATTAGTGCACGCGTCTCGCAAGCCGTGGCCCACCGGATGGCGAATCTTGGTATTGTCCACGTTTACCAGGGTCAGTTGGAAAAATTACCGGCTTTTGAGGCGTTGTTGGAGAAACTGGCGCTGGATTCGAGCCAAGTCGCGTACGTCGGTGACGACGTTGTGGACTTGCCCGTGATGATGCGGGTGGGTTTTGCTATTGCGGTGGCGGATGCCCACGAGGCGGTTGTTGCCCGTTCTCATTGGCAAACCCCTAGTGTCGGAGGACATGGCGCTGCCCGAGAAGTTTGTGAAATGATAATGAAAGCGCAAGGTACCTATCAAAACCTCTTGCAGCAGTACCTTCACGTTGATACATAGTGAGGTTTCGGCGGTTGCATGGTAATAATAGGGCGTAATCTAGCGCAAGAAAGCGTGAAGATAGTGGCGCTTCTGACGCTTGTAGGAATCTCTTGGTGGTTACTGGATCAAAATCGCTCTGCGCCGTCGGAGGGCGTGAGCGACGACGCACAAGAGCCGGATGCATTCATACGCGATTTTGTGGCGACTACGACAGATAATGCGGGCAGACCTCAGTATCGGCTCGAGGCGCAGAGCATGGTCCACTATCCTCACAACGACACCTCCGAAATGGAGAAACCCTATCTCACGTTGTACAGGGAGGATGAACTTCCCTGGTATGTCCGAGCCGAGCGCGGCCTGATAGCTCCTCAAGGCGAAACTGTATTTCTGTTGGGAAAGGTTTACATGGAGCATGAAGACGGAAGGGGGCGCCAGCTGCAAGTGCATACCCATGATTTAGAAATTTATCCGGATGACCAATACGCTGAAACGGATCAAAAAGTGACTATCTTGCATGACCTGGGTACGACCCACGGTATTGGGCTCGAAGCTTTCCTTCGAGAGGGTCGGTTATCACTGCTTACCAATGTAAAAGGAGAATATGATCCAACACCTAAGTAGCCTATGGCGCTGGACAATAATCTTAACGATAGTGTTTTCCGGTAAGGCGATCGCGCTGTCCAGTGACCGAGAACAGCCTGTAAAAATCGAGGCAGACCGGCTCGACGTGGATGACGTCCAAGGAATCAGTACCTATCGCGGCAACGTTATCGTTACTCAAGGCTCGTTAACCCTGAAAGCTGATGTAATTGTCATCCGTACCACCAAGCGGCGGGCCTTAAACCGTATTGAAGCGAGCGGAAATCCAGCGCTGTTTAGTCAATTAATGGACGAAACAGGTGCGCAACTGCGTGGCCAAGCCCAGCGAATCGAATATGATGTTAGCGACGAGTATGTCTTGTTTAACGGATTGGCCCATTTCTGGCATTGCGGCGACGAATTCTCAGGGAATCGCGTTGAGTATTTCGCTAAACAAGAACTGGTTAAGGCGAGTAAAGCAACCAGTGGTGAAGAGCGGGTCCACGTGGTTCTGCAGCCACGCCCCGAAAACAGTGACCAAGGGGAGCGGCCGTGTGATACGACGCAGGACCCGCCGTGAGCGTACTTGCAGTGAAGCATCTTGCTAAGCGTTATCGGTCACGGGCCGTTGTGAATGATGTCTCCCTTGACGTTAACAGTGGCGAGATCGTGGGTTTGCTGGGGCCTAACGGTGCCGGCAAAACGACCTGTTTTTACATGATCGTCGGTCTAATAACGTGCGATGAGGGCGCCATCATTCTCGATGGCCATGATATTAAAGATTATCCCATGCACGCGCGCGCGCGGATGGGCGTGGGTTATTTACCTCAGGAGCCGTCAGTATTTCGAAAACTAACGGTTGCGGAGAATATCATGGCTATTTTAGAAGCTGTTCCAGGGCTCAATAGAGATCAACGGCATACACGCCTTGAAGAATTGCTCCAAGAACTCCATATTACACATATACGCGATAGTTTAGGTATGAGCTTGTCGGGCGGCGAGCGACGCAGAGTGGAGATTTCTCGCGCGTTGGCGACCCGGCCGCGTTTTCTGTTGCTGGATGAGCCTTTCGCCGGAGTCGATCCAATTTCCGTTCTCGATATACAAGGCATAGTAAAACAACTGCGTAATAGTGGGATAGGCGTGCTTATTACTGATCATAATGTGAGGGAAACCTTGGGGATCTGCGAAAGAGCCTACATCGTCAGTGAGGGTGGAGTGATCGCCGACGGTGCGCCCGAGCATATTCTCAGTAATCATAAGGTTAGGGAAGTGTATCTCGGAGAAAATTTCCGTTTGTGAGAGGCTGGCCCGCATTGCTCGCAGGGACGTGTGAAAATCGCGAAGACCCTGTGAGAGATGGAAGATCCCGTGAGAGATGTGGGCTAGGATGGCGCCACCTTATTGTCGGTCAACTGTGCAGGTTGCTTAGGGGCTGAAGGGTGTCGCGCTTTGTCCGAAAACAATAAATAGAGTCGACGATAAAGTCTAACCGTCTCTTCGGTGGAGTGCTATGGTGTAGACGCTGATTTGCAAAGGCGAATACGGTAAAATGGCATTTAAGGTGTATGATTTATGTCTGGGTAGGTTAAATGTGACCCAGTACGGCGATACAGTCATAACATTTTGTTTTTGATCGCAAAAGTACTTTGCCGACGAAAGCAGAGGAGGATTCATAAGATCTGCGTCGCTAGGATCACGCCGACTTTAAAAATAGATGTTACTGGTCAGCACAACGTAGAAATAACGTAAAAAATATTGAGCAAATATTTCAGATTACCTCTTTTTGGTTTCAGAGCAAGGATAAATACCGATGCATGGGCAGTTCCGACGCCGTGCTCGATCCCGAGAGAGGTGAACTGAATAGTCGCAAGAAATTTAGCGAGTTTTTAGTGCGTATGCGAGGCAAACAGAAATAGCATGAAACAATCCCTCCAGCTGCGGCTCGGGCAGCAGCTAACAATGACTCCCCAGTTGCAACAAGCGATTCGCTTGCTGCAGCTCTCAACATTGGATCTACAAGCCGAGGTACAAGAGATACTCGAGGCAAATCCGATGCTCGAGCTTACAGAAGGTGAAGAGGGTGAGGCCTCCACGCAAAGTGATGAGTGGGAAACGGGCGACCGTTCGGAGTCTGTTGAAAATCAAGCGCTCCAGTCTGATACCACGCAATCATCCGAGCCCACACCCGAACCGGAAAGTCGCAATGACCGTGAGTCAGCCCTCTCTGAGATTCCTGATGACCTGCCCGTAGACAGTAATTGGGACGATATTTACGATGTTCCTACGACCTCGGCGAGTTATTCCGACCAGGATAATGCGCCGTACGAAGGGCAAAGTAGTAGTACCTCTGAGACATTGCAAGACCATTTAGTGTGGCAAATGCGGCTTAATCGATTTAGCGAAACCGACGAGTTGATTGCCGAGGCCATCATCGACGCCATAAGCGAAGACGGTTATTTGTCATCGAGCCTGGAAAGTCTTTGGGAAAGCCTTAAAGACGAACTGGATATCGAATTCGACGAAGTGGAGGTCGTCTTGCATCGGATCCAATCGTTTGATCCAATCGGGGTTGGCGCCCGCGATCTGCGCGAATGCCTATTGCTTCAGTTGCAGCGATACGTCAACGCCAGTCCCGCCATGGCAAGAGCCAAGAAATTGGTTTCGGAATATTTAGACGTGTTGGGAAATCGCGACTATACACAACTGATGCGCCGGCTACAATTGAGTAAGGAAGAGCTCCAGGAAGTGATCGTATTGATACAGTCTCTTAATCCGCGGCCTGGAACTTTAGTGGCGTCGTCGCATGCCGAATATATTGTTCCCGACGTGATCGTTAAGAAAAATAAGGGCGTGTGGCGTGTTGAGTTGAATTCGGACGCGGTGCCTAGGTTGAGGATTAACTCAGGGTACGCGGGCTTGGTAAAGAGAGCCGATAATAGCGCCGACAATACTTTCTTAAAGAATAACTTACAGGAAGCTCGTTGGTTTATAAAAAGCTTACAAAGCCGCAATGAAACATTGCTTAAAGTGGCGACATGTATCGTCGAGCGCCAGCAGGGCTTTCTCGAGCACGGTGAAGAAGCCATGAAGGCATTGGTTCTGCACGACGTCGCTGAAACGGTTGATATGCACGAATCCACAATCTCGCGTGTAACAAATCAGAAATATATGCATACACCGAGAGGTATTTTTGAGCTTAAGTACTTTTTTTCCAGTCACGTTTCTACGGCGAGTGGGGGGGCATGTTCTGCGACCGCAATACGCGCCCTTATCAAAAAACTTATTGCAGCCGAAAACGCGCAGAAGCCGCTGAGTGACAGTAAGATCGCCAACGTCTTGTCTGACCAAGGCATTAACGTGGCGCGGCGCACCGTGGCGAAATATCGGGAGGCGATGTCTATTCCACCGTCAAACGAACGTAAACGGTTAGCTTAGTAGTAAAAACAACCGGAGGACAAATACATGCAGATACAGCTCACGGGACATCATGTTGATGTCACACCTTCTTTGCGCGATTACGTCAACAATAAGTTTGAGAAACTTGAGCGACATTACGAGCATGTAAATGATGTACATGTTGTGCTGACGGTCGAAAAATTGACACAAAAAGCCGAAGCAACGATTCAAATTAGTCGTGGAAACGTCTTCGCGGACGCGCAAGCTGAGGATATGTATGCCGCGATTGATGCATTGGTGGATAAGCTGGATCGCCAGATAAAGAAGCACAAGGAGAAAAACGCTGATTATCGTAGTAAGGTCGTACCACAACAAGTCTAACTAAGGGCGGGTACGCTCGGCGCAGTTCTAGTGAGGAGCGTACCCGCGAGACCATAAAAATGAATATCGCAGATTTGCTATCTATACAACGAGTCGTTTGTGGTGCACAGGTCGCGAGTAAAAAGCGTGCGATAGAATTATTGAGTCAACTGCTTGCGAGTTCGAACGAGTCGCTTATTCAGGTGGAAGTTTTTGAGAGTTTGCTTTGCAGAGAGCGATTGGGTAGCACCGGACTAGGGCACGGGGTCGCGATACCACACGGGCGTATGGCTGGCCTAACGGAGGCAGTGGCAGCCTTTGTGCAGCTTGGTGAGGGGGTCGATTATGATTCAATTGATCAACAGCCTGTGGATTTGCTGTACGCATTATTAGTACCCCAAGAAGCGACCGACGCGCATTTACAAATTTTAGCTTCGTTGGCTGAGATATTTAAGGATCCGGACCTTCGGGAGCGCTTAAGACAAGCTGAAACTGCGGAAGAGCTGCACGCTTTACTGACTCGTTCTTCTATCGAAGAGACGTCCCATGCGGAGTCTCCTCTTATATAAATATCCATGCGAGAGCCGTTAACCGCCAAAGCGTTGTACGATTCGCTCCAGGAAAAGCTACAACTCAACTGGCGTTCGGGGGACATTGATGCGGATCGCAATTTGCTTTTGGCGGCGCCGAGAGGAAAGGACGTTAGTTCCGGTTCTGTAACGCTGGTTGGTTATTTAAATTTTATTCGACCTCATCAGATTCAAGTTCTTGGGCAGCAGGAACTGACGTTCTTGGCCCAGCTAGGCAAGAACTCACGTCAGGATTCTCTCGACCAATTATTCGCAAACGGCCCGATATGCATCATAGTCGGTGATGATCAAGTCGCACCGGAGGTTCTCGTATTCGAGGCAGACCGTAACAACACTCCACTGTTTACTTCGCGCTTAGGGGCCGACGAAGTGGTGGAATATTTGCGACATTATTTTTCCAGTCGCAGTGCGCAGCGCGCAACACTGCACGGTGTTTTTATGGAAGTAATGGGTATTGGTGTCTTGATGGCTGGGCCAACGGGAGTGGGAAAGAGCGAACTGGCGCTTGAATTGATCACACGTGGTCACCGGCTAATTGCAGATGATGCGCCCGAATTCTATCGAGCCTCGCCTGAGAATATAATGGGCAAGTGCCCGAAGCCGTTAAAGGATTTCCTGGAAGTTCGCGGGCTGGGTATTTTAGATATTAGGGCGATGTTTGGCGATAATGCGTTAAAGCACGAGGAAAGGTTACGCCTGATTGTGCAACTGAAGCGTTTTCCGGAGCGAGAGGTTGTTAATATGGATCGGCTGAAAGCCAATATGCAGATTCGCCAAATACTGGGAACCGAAATCCCGGAGATAACGTTACCGGTTATCATGGGGAGCAATTTGGCAGTGCTGGTTGAAGGCGCTGTACGTAATCATTTGTTATTCATGAAGGGGTATAGCGCGACCGAAAAATTTATTACCCAGCAACGACGTTTTATGGCGCAAGATGATAAATGAAACTGATTATTGTTAGCGGAACGTCCGGTGCCGGTAAGAGTATCGCTCTACAGGCGTTAGAGGATCTAGGTTTTTATTGTATCGATAATTTACCGATTGGGATGTTGCCCGTATTCGCAACGCAGATTGTGAGCCCATCCCAACGAGGCTATGACGACGCCGCCGTGGGGATTGATGCGCGCAATCTAAAGGGCGACTTTAGTCAATTTCAAAATATGTTGGACGGAATCCGCCGTGCGGGATTGGCCTGCGAGATCTTTTTTTTGGATGCGGATACCTCAACCTTATTGAAACGGTACAGTGAAACGCGACGTCGCCATCCGTTGACAAACTCGAATGTGCCGCTTTATGAAGCGATCAAGGCGGAAAGAGGGTTATTAAAGCCGATGGCTGAGTGCGCAGACTGGCATATTGATACAAGCCGTACGACGATTCACCAGCTGCGCGAGATTATACGAGAGCGGGTTAAAGACAAAATATCTCAATCACTGTCACTATTGTTCCTGTCCTTTGGTTACAAGCACGGATTGCCTAGCGATGCGGATTTCGTCTTCGATCTAAGGTGCTTACCTAATCCCCACTGGGACCCGTTTCTGCGTCCAAAAACTGGACGAGACGATGAAGTTGTTGAGTTTTTACAGTCGCAATCGTCGGTCGAGAAAATGTTGGGTGGTATTGTCGGCTTTCTGAATGACTGGGTGCCATATTTTGAAGCCGAAAATCGCAGTTACTTAACGGTCGCTGTTGGATGTACGGGGGGGCAGCATCGTTCTGTATACATGGTGGAGGCGTTGGCGGCGCGGTTGAGGCCAACGTATCCTAACGTGTTGGTTCGCCATAGGGAACTGTCGTGAGTATCGGCGTTGTATTGGTGACGCATGATGATGTTGGTTCTGTATTATTGAATACAGCCACGGCAATGCTGGGCATGTGTCCGTTAAACGTCGAACTATTGTCTGTGCGTCGCGGGGATGATCCTCAGCAGCTCATTGGCAAAGCGCAGCAAATTGTAGAAGAACTGGATCAAGGGGCGGGCGTATTGGTTTTAACGGATATGTATGGTTCGACACCTAGCAATGTCGCCAGCGCGTTATTAGCTACAGATAGCGTTCGCATCATTGCGGGCCTTAACTTACCGATGTTAATTCGCATCCTCAATTATCCCCGTTTGACTCTAGACGAACTGGTGTACAAGGCAGTGCAAGGAGGCCGCGAAGGTGTGATGACATGGACCTTCGGGGCTAATACCTAGATCTAGCGCGTTATGATTTGCAGGGAAATAACGATTATTAACAAATTGGGTTTGCACGCTCGCGCCGCGGCAAAATTTGTTACTATGGCTTCTGTTTTTGAGTGCGACGTACGTCTGGTGAAGGGCGAACGCGAAGTAAACGGGAAAAGCATCATGGGTGTGATGATGTTAGCGGCAGGGCGTGGTAGCCAGCTTGAGATTGTTGCCGACGGTAAGGATGAACAGCAAGCAGTATGCATGCTAACGGAACTTGTGGAAAAGCGCTTTGGTGAGACAGAGTAACCACAGCTCTGGCGCGCAATCTCAACGTTGATGGCAGGTCGTAAGATCGGAGCGGGCTTTACCACGCCATCAACTTCTTTACAAATCTCTGGGGAGAAGAAGGACGAGGATCCGCCAGGAAGGTCGGGATTAGGCGGAACACAGGATCTAGGCCGAATTTCTCCACGGTACGGGCGGATATACTGTAACCGTTTGTTTTAAAATAGATTTTCTCCTAACAAGGGGCCGAGGTCCGAACTAGAATGCACGGCGTATATCCGCGCGAACAAAAATCCGCCGGGAGCGGATTTTCGCGCAAGCCCCGGAGGGGTTAGGCGCAGGGATGCGTCGAAGAATATTTTTCGTGGAAATACCGCGTTCCCCCTTGTGGGGCGGGGGAAGGCAAGCTAGGGCGACCGGATCCGGTTTGAAATGTGGGCAATCCATGACGGGCACTAGGACAGGAAGTAAACACGAAAGGTGGTTGCCAGGGAGGGTGTAGGTGACTGAATACGATCTTTTGACGGTGAACTAAGGTCTCTTTTTAGCCATGACGTTAGCGCTCTACGGACTGGGAGTATCGAGAGGGATTGCCATCGGCCAAGCTTACGTGTTGGCGCACGATGAACTAAGGATAACCGAATACAAAATCGCGGCCGATCAGGTAGACAAGGAAATCGCGCGATTTGAAGATGCCCTCGATACGGCACTCCAACAACTGCAACAGGTTCGCTACCAGATTCCAACTAACACCCCCGTTGATATTCAGTCATTCATTGATACGCATCTTTTGATGCTGAAAGATGCCGCACTTGCTCAAGTACCCATAGATACAATAACAATGCGACGCTGTAACGCAGAATGGGCACTACAGCTGCAACGTGATGCACTGGTTAACGTCTTTGAGGCGATGGATGATGCCTACTTGCGTACTCGCCGGGATGACGTGGATTTCGTTGTTAGCCGGGTGCAACGAATTTTGCTAAACAGATCCGAGCATCCGTCAGAACTTCTGGGCAATCCATTGCGCGATGCTATCGTGTTGGCCGATGATTTGTCGCCGGCGGACGTGGTGTTAATGCAACATCAGGGTATAGCGGCATTTATTACGGAGTTTGGTGGCACGACTTCCCATACCGCAATACTTGCTCGTAGTCTGGGTATTCCGGCGCTAGTGGGTGTGCACAACGCAAGACGTTACCTCAAAGATGGCGAGTTGTTGATTGTTGATGGTCGCCGGGGGGTGTTATTAGCAAGCCCCGACGACGCTATCGTGGAGTTTTTCATTAGCCGCCGACAGCAAGAGAGCGCGACGGCCGCGGAACTGAATAAGCTAAAAGGGCGGCCTGCGATAACTCACGATGGCAAGAAAGTTAACTTGTTGGCTAACGTGGAACTGCACGAGGATCTCGTGGCTATCGAACGGGTTGCCGCTGAAGGTATCGGGCTTTACCGAACCGAAATGCTATTTATGAATCGTCCTGATCTGCCCAGCGAAGAAGAGCAGCTCGAGACCTACTTGAACGTGTTAAATGCTGTCAGTGGCGCGCCTGTCACGATCAGGTCTCTGGATATTGGTGGAGATAAAAACGTTACGTGGCCGCAGCAAAGTTGCAGCATTGTATCGAATCCAGCACTTAGCCTTCGGGGCATACGTCTATGTCTAAAGGAGACGGCGGTCTTTCGCGTCCAGCTACGTGCCATATTGCGGGCCTCGGCTTACGGCGAAGTACGATTGATGCTGCCCATGTTGAGCAATTTGGGAGAGTTAACGCAAGTAAGGCGGCTTATCGACACGGTAAAAAAGGAACTAACCGCTCAAGGCCTCAAATTCAATTCCAAACTCCCCGTGGGCGGTATGATCGAAGTGCCCGCCGCGGCCCTAAGCGCGGAAATGTTTGCAAAATACCTGGATTTTTTATCCATTGGAACGAACGATCTAATTCAGTATACGGTCGCAGCAGATCGTATTGATGATGCGGTGAGCTATTTGTATGACCCGTTACACCCAGGTGTTCTGCGCCTCATCAAAATGACGATTGACGCAGGAAACACTGTGGGGATTCCCGTCGCTATGTGTGGTGAAATGGCGGGGGATATTCGGTACACGCGTTTATTACTGGGACTGGGTCTGCGTGAATTTAGTATGCATCCAGCGTTTTTGCTCGAGGTAAAACGGCGGGTAAACAATAGTGACTTTGATCACCTTAAAAAGCAGGTGGGCGAGATATTGCCGGTTGCTGAACCGGCCGTGATTGTCGAATTGGTCGACACCTTGAACGACGACCTCTAACCGGCATTTTTCGCGAGGCCGCGAATAATATGCCGCGGAAATACATAATTGTCCAAAGATTGCGCCGGATTTTAGCTCAGATTCAAGGCGCGGCAAGGGGCGCATAATCGCTTTATGTAACCCTTGCAACACAGAAGCTGTGCCAAAAGACAAGCAAGATTGGATGATTATTTGTTTCCGCGGCCCTTAGGACTCGCGTCAAAATTAATTCACATTTTGGACGTCGATCCATCTCGCCTGGCTGCGTTGCCTACATGGACGTAGGTAAGGGGCGAGAGCACGCCTACAGGGACGACGCACATGGATGTGCTAGTGTCATGAGAGGGCAGGAGCCCGAAGTGACCGTAGGTGGTAGGGCAACGCAGGACGCAGTTGCCGAGGACGCGGTAGCTTTGCCAGGCGAGCGCCTCAACGCCCAAAATGTAAATTAATTATGACGCCAGCCCTTAGGTCTCCGGTTGGTTGTTCCGTCCTGATATAGTCCAAAGATGTCTGAACAAACAGAAGTCGAAAACAGTCAAGAGCGGCTTAAAACGTTTAAGCGGGCGCTGGAGCGTCGTGCCTATTCGGAAGCTCGTTCAATCATCAACGGGCTGCATCCGGCGGAAATAGCGTTGTTACTGGAGTCGCTGCCACCGGATGAACGCGAGCCCGCATGGGACTTGGTGGACCCTGATCATGGCGGGGACGTACTCCTTCATGTTAATGAGGATTTGCGAGCGGGATTTATTAGGGATATGGCGCATACCGAGCTGGTCGCAGCCACGGAGGGGCTAGAAACCGACGATCTCGCGGATATTATCCAAGATCTCCCGGGGCAAGTGATCCAAGACCTGTTGAAGTCGATGGATCACCAGGACCGGATACGCCTTGAGGCCGTTCTCTCCTATCCAGAGGACACGGCCGGTGGTTTGATGAACACCGACACCATCACGGTTCGACCCGATGCAACGTTGGACGTGGTGCTTCGGTATTTGCGATCACGAGGCGAAGTTCCGGACATGACCGACAGTCTGATCGTGGTAGATCGGGACGATACTTTTTTAGGTATTTTGCTAATCACCGACCTATTAATCAAATCACCATTGGCGACGGTCGCTGATGTGATGACACGGGAAGTGGAAGCGATCTCCGCGCTGACTCCTGCTCACGAGGTTGCGACGATATTCGAACATCGCGATCTTATTTCGGCGCCGGTTGTTGACATAGCGGGCAAGCTCGTCGGCCGTATTACGATCGATGATGTGGTCGACGTCATTCGCGATGAGGCGGACCATTCGCTATTGAGTATGGCGGGACTAAGCGAAGAAGAGGACATGTTTGCGCCTGTCGTTGTGAGCGCGCGTCGCCGTGGTATCTGGCTGGGTCTAAATTTAGTGACGGTGCTGATTGCGTCATGGGTCATCGGCCTGTTTGAGGCGACCATTGAGAAAGTAGTGGCGCTTGCTGTGTTAATGCCTATTGTTGCCAGCATGGGCGGAATAGCCGGAAGCCAGACCTTGACTATCGTAATACGGGGCATGGCACTAGGCCAGATCGGGAACACCAACGCGCCATGGTTGATGGGTAAAGAATTAGCAGTCGGGGCGCTAAACGGAGTCTTGTGGGCCCTCGTAATTGCGTTGATTACCATGTTCTGGTTCGACGATTTTCAGATCGGCGTAATTATCGCGTCGGCTATCGTGATTAACCTTGTAGTGGGGGCGCTAGCAGGGGTTACGATTCCGTTCGCTATGCGTAAATTTGGCGCGGATCCCGCTTTAGGCGGGTCGGTACTATTGACCGCAGTGACGGATGCGGTAGGCTTTTTTTGCTTCTTAGGGCTCGCAACCGTGTTTTTGCTCTAAGTTAGCCCGTGTTTCGCAATTCGAAGTGGGAAGATCGCGTCGGGAATTGGTTTCTCACGCTATTTTTGGAAGGAGCGGGATCGCTACGCTGTCTCCGACTGACAAAAATCGCGTGAGGAATAAAAGACCAAGCGAGGGCGCGGGGCGAATTCCGAAAGACGGGTTAGCAATTTAGTATATAGTTACGCTACGTCGAGCGAATCTTGGCGTCGGCAATAATTTTTATCTTAGCCTAGTCAACTACTCCGGTTGACCTTTCCCAATAACAAATTGCCGTACCGATCCTTTTGACAATACCAGCCGGCGGCGACATAAGTTGTTGACACGGTTTCGGTAACAAGGAGCGGCCCGGGAACGCGTGTATCGACAGGCATGTTGTCGCGATGCCACACCGCTACGGTGTTCTTAACGCCGTAGAGGGTCGCTTGAGCATAAGGCGCGGGATTAGGGTCGCAGGCACATGCCGGTTCCAGTTTAATGGCCGGCACCGGCCCACGAACGGCAACACGAACATTGACGAGCTCAACGGGCAGGGGTAGCTGGTGCCCATAACGTTGTTCATGAGCTTGGTGAAAATCCTTGTCAATCGCTGCCAGCTCAGACCATGGGAGAGTGAGTGTATACGATTGGCCCCGATAACGAAGGTCGGCGCTACGGGCCACTGTGAGCTCGGAGGCGGCAATGCCTTCTTCGGTTAATGCGACAGAACCTTCATGTTCCAACGCCTGAAACAGCACGGATATACGGGCGAGTGTAAACTCAGAGACGAGACCGGTTACTGTACGCGATAAGTGGCGCGTCCGAGGCGCGACCAGCATGCCTAACGCGGATAGAACCCCTGCATGTAAAGGGACTATTGCTCGGGTCATACCCAGTGCCTCGGCTAGGGCACACACATGGAGTCCGCCAGCTCCGCCAAAAGAAACTAAGGTAAAGTCTCTTGGATCAAGACCGCGTTGCACGGAGATAACGCGTAATGCCTGCGCCATATGTTCGTTTGCTACACGTATGATGCCCATCGCCATTTCTTCTATAGTCATGCCTAACGGGTCGGCGCACTTCACGATAGCGTGGAAGGCGGCATCGATATCAAGCGACATCGAGCCGCCGAGGAAGGCATCCGGGCGCAATCGCCCTAACACGGCATTTGCGTCTGTGACTGTTGGCTGTAGTCCGCCGCGTCCGTAACAAGCAGGTCCTGGCGCCGCACCTGCTGAATCCGGGCCAACTTGGAGTAGACCCCCGGCATCGAGTTTGGCGATAGAGCCACCGCCTGCACCTATGGTGTGTATATCAACCATTGCGACGCCGACAGGATACCCGCCGATTGACCCTTCCGAGGTGAGGCGTAGGTCGCCATCGACCAATGAAACGTCTGTCGATGTGCCGCCCATGTCAAACGTGAGCAGCTGATGATTGCCGCTGGCCGCCGCAATGGATTGCGCTCCCGCCAGCCCGCCAGCCGGCCCGGATAACAACATACGGACAGCTTGCTTGCCTGCTTGCGAGGCCGAGATTGTCCCGCCGGAACTCTGCATTACGCTAATGGAGCAGCGAGGTAACTGATTGGCAAGTCGCGCCAAGTAACGTTCCACAATCGGCCCGACCCACGCGTTTAACCAGGTTGTCATGCCGCGTTCATATTCTCGATATTCTGGCAAGATGTACGATGACCGCGAGACGAAGATGCCGTCGGGTACGATGCCCTCTATGGCACGTTCAAATCGCTCGTCAAGAAATGAGAACAACAAATTTATGGCCACCGCTTGAGGGGAGAGCTGATCGAGTTTCTGTTGCAGGTCGATTAGATCCTGTTCGGTTAACGGTTCGACGACCTGGCCACCGGCATCAAGGCGCCCGCCCGTTTCAAGGCAATAGGATCGAGGGACGGGTATGGGATTAGGGGCGGGCTGTAGCGCGTAGAGTTGGCGGCGAGCTTGTCGACCGATGGTGAGCATGTCACCGAGGCCGTGGTTGGAAATAAATACCGTTTTTACGCCTTTCCTTTCCAAGACCGCGTTCGTCGCTACGGTAGAGCCGTGAACGACATGCAATTGTTCATGAGGGATGCCAAGGTCGGCGATTCCTTCAAGTATGGCCGCTTCGGGGTTCGCGGGGGTCGAC
This sequence comes from uncultured Chromatiaceae bacterium, assembly GCA_945787615.1. Taxonomy (GTDB): domain Bacteria; phylum Pseudomonadota; class Gammaproteobacteria; order JAADHS01; family JAADHS01; genus CALZJI01. Next base: position 39,853 of record CALZJI010000152.1, read on the forward strand.
AACCGCTTATGAATACGTAACGAGTGTCCGTCGAATAGCACAAAATCCGTGAAAGTACCTCCTGTGTCGACACCAAGTAGCCATTTACTCATGTTTAATCCTGCGAGTTCCCCGTCTTTATCTTCCCCGATCGAACTTGTTTTCCGTGTAATCACGGACTAGCTACTATAATAATCGGGAGCATACGTGGTTTTCTACGCTTTTAGGGATTAATAGCATCTCATTGCCCTTAGATCACCGGGCGCCGACAATTTGTATTCATCGGTGTGGATCCCGCTACGGGTGCCAATTCCCGGCTTATGCACCGCGCGCGCCTCCTCGTAATCGGTGTACAATCCCCGAGATATTGTCGGCACCGTCTTACCGAAGGAGCAAGCCTTCATGACTACAACTGCTTTGGTGCGTGTTGTTAACCTGGTTCGTGATTACGGTACACTTCGCGCCGTTGATGATTTGAGCTTTACTGTGAATAAAGGCGAAGTGCTGGGTTTGTTGGGACCGAACGGTGCAGGAAAATCTACCACCCTGCGGCTACTTAGCGGGAGCTTAGCACCGACAGCAGGCACTATATGGATTAACGAGTTCAATCTTTTTACTCAGCCAATATTAGCCAAGGCACAGTTAGGCTATCTCCCAGATAGGCCGCCCCTATACGGCGAATTGACCGTGGACGAGTATCTGCAATTTTGTGCGAGTGTTAATCGTATCCCGCGAAGTCAGCGGCGCAAGGCGGTTGATTTTGTCAAAGAGCGTTGCGGATTGACAAAGGTTGGCAAACGGTTATTGAGTCAGCTTTCGAAAGGGTATCAGCAGCGCGTTGGGATAGCTCAAGCCGTTGTGCATATGCCAGCGTTAGTGATTCTGGATGAGCCAACGGTTGGGCTTGATCCTATTCAAATAAAGGAAATAAGAACATTGATTCGTGAATTAGGCGGGGAACATAGTGTAATATTGTCGTCACACATCCTTCCTGAAGTGCAAACGATCTGCGATCGCGTGCAAATTTTGAATCGTGGAAAATTGGCGTTTTCCGATACAGTCTCACAATTACAACAGGCAAGTGACTTCCTTAACGTCGCTTTTCGCAATCCTCCATCTCGCGAAGCGCTGGAGTCCATTAGTGGCATAACACGCGCTGATTATCGACGGCCTAATCGGGTAAGGTTGCTGATTGAACCCGGGACAGACGCTGCGGAACAGCTTGTGCAGACGGCCGTGAATAAAGATTGGCGACTTTATGAGCTAACACCGGAAAGTGTTTCGCTGGAACAGGTCTTTTTTGACATTGTAAGTGGGGATACCGGTGAGGCGTTTGCGGCGAGGCCCGAACACGGGGAGGGCTTGTCGTGATTCTAACGATAGCGAGGCAAGAATTGCGTGCTTTGTTTTTGTCACCCCTGGCGTGGGTGATCTTAGCGGTTGTTCAGGCGTTGCTGGGGTATATATTTCTATCTCAAGTGGAAAATTACATAGTCAACCAAGGGCAATTAGCCGCTATCACCGGTACACCCGGAATTACACGTTTCGTTGTGGCGCCGTGGTTCGGCAATGTGGCGTTTGTGTTGTTTCTCGTCGTGCCCATGTTGACGATGCGCCTGATAAGTGAGGAACGGCGTAGCGGAACCATAGCGTTACTTTATTCTGCGCCCATTTCCATGACCGAGATTATTCTCGGAAAATATTTAGGTATTGTCGTATTTCTGGGGATTATGGTGTCGATGCTCGCACTAATGCCCCTGAGCCTGTTTTTGGGGGGGAGTATTGATATAGGATTGCTCGCCGCATGCCTTCTTGGTTTAACGCTATTAGTTGCAAGTTTTGCCGCGCTCGGATTGTTTATGTCATGTCTCACCGCGCAGCCTGTCGTTGCGGCAGTGAGTACGTTCGGATTGTTGTTGATGTTATGGGTTGTCGATTGGGGCGGTACTGCTAGCACGGGCGACGTGAGCAACTATTTGTCGTATTTGTCGTTGTTGCGTCACTACGAGCCGTTATTAAAAGGCGTTTTTGACAGCAGTGATGTGGTCTACTACGTTTTATTTATTAGCTTGTTTCTTGGTTTAAGCATTCGCCATTTATCGCGAAAACGACTCCAGCCTTAGCTCAGTTGGCGGTAACATTGAGAGTGAGGAGAACAGGATAAGTCTATGGGACGGCGCTTTACACAACTAAAAAGCTATGCCGTGCTAGTGCTACTTTGGGGCGTCATTGCGCTACTCGCCTGGCTAAGCCATGTGTATCATTTCCGGCTCGACTGGACGGCTGCTGGGCGCAACACGCTGTCGCAGGCTTCGATGGAACTGCTGGACACTATTGATTCGCGTATCGATATTACGGCTTTCGCGCGCCAAAATCCGCCTCTGCGTAAACGCATCAGTGATTTAGTAGGCCGGTATCAGCATTACAATAACAACATTCAGTTAACCTTCGTTGATCTCGACCAAGAGCTGGAACGAGCACGCAAGGAAGGGATTAGTGCGGGCGGCGAATTGCTGGTCGAATTTTCTAACCAAAAGCAAATCGTACGCGACCTAAGTGAACAAAATCTAACCAATGCGCTGAGTAACGTTGTGCGCGGTGGTGAGCGTTGGTTGGTATTTCTCGACGGCCACGGTGAGCGTGATCCATTGGGTGCGGCAAACTACGATTTGGGCACCTGGGGGCAAACAATGCGTGACAAGGGACTACGAGTTCATACGCTTAGTCTGGCGAATGCACCCGCCATTCCGGAAAATATTGCCGTGTTGGTTATTGCTGGACCGCGAGTCGGCCTTCTACCAGGCGAGGTCACTTTAATTCGGGATTATCTCGAGCGAGGCGGAAACTTACTGTGGTTGCTAGAGCCCGGATTGTTGCATGGTATGGAGCCCGTGGCTAAATGGTTGGGAATTGGTTTTCACCCCGGCGTGATTGTGGATCCGACGACGCAATTAATGTCGATCGACAATGCAGCGATTACCTTGGCCGCAGGTTACGGTTCCCACCCAATTACGGACGGGTTTGAGGCGTTAACGGTCTACCCTTATGCTGCAGGACTTTTTAGTATGCCCAAAGAGCATTGGCAAAGCGTTGCGATCGTGGTGACTAACGCGGGCAGTTGGGCAGAGAATAGTGCTATTGTAGACGAAGTTCGTTTTGACCCGGAGCAAGATGTAGGCGGCCCTTTACATGTAGCCATTGCTTCCGAGCGCGTTATTGCCGAACAGGCGGGTGAATCGGCGTTCGAACAGCGCCAACGGGTCGTTATCGTCGGTGACGGTGATTTCTTATCGAACACGTATATTGGTAACGCTGGAAATTTAGAATTGGGTATGCGTATTATTAACTGGCTAAGTTGGAACGACCGGTTAATTCGTATTCCACCAAAGACGGCGCAAGATCTTACCTTAGAATTGTCGCGAACGCAGACAGCGGTGATTGGGTTTGGCTTTCTCTTTATTTTGCCCATATGTCTGTTATTAGTGGGCTCAGGCATCTGGTGGCTGCGTCGGCGACGCTAAACCGTTGTGCTTGTATAGTTTCGCACTTCTTATTTCTATAACCTGATACTTCCATGCCAGAATTGCCAGAAGTAGAGACCACACGACGCGGTATTGCTGAGCATATCGTTGGCCGACGCATTACCAAGGTCACAGTGAGAGAGCGTAGGTTGCGTTACCCCATTGCGGCAAATTTAGCCGCTACCTTGCAAGGGCGGACGGTGGCTGGTGTAGATCGCCGCGGCAAGTATCTGCTAATAGCATGCAGCGGTGGAACGTTAATTGTCCACTTGGGCATGTCGGGTAGCTTGCGTATAACAGCGGCCACAACGCCGGTCGAAAAGCATGACCATGTGGACCTGGTGTTAGATGGAGATATGTGTTTACGTTTCCGTGATCCGCGACGATTTGGGGCCATCCTGTGGACCGCTCGAGATCCCTCGAAGCATAAACTCCTAAAAAATCTTGGCTGTGAACCGTTGAGTGACGAGTTTAATGGCGACTATTTGCGGGTTCGCTCGCGCGGCCGAACGATTACCGTTAAGCAGTACATTATGGACGGTCGCGTTGTCGTGGGTGTGGGTAACATCTATGCCAATGAAGCGTTGTTTTTAGCGAACATACATCCGCAGCGATCGGCAGCGCGAGTCGCCCGGGCGCGCTATCAAATTCTCGCCGCAACGATTAAGCGAGTACTGGGTGACGCGATAAAATCAGGAGGAACGACGTTGCGCGATTTTGTAAACGGCGCGGGAAGTCCCGGGTATTTTCAGCAGTGCCTCAGGGTATATGGTCGGCGAGACGCGCCTTGCCTGGTGTGTGGGCACCACATTAAGTTAAACCGGCTGGGGCAGCGTGCCACCTATTATTGCCCTCATTGCCAACGTTGATACGGACTTGCCATCCAACACTACGACGTTTTGTCCGTGCTCTCTTCAGTTTCTTGCGCTGGCTGTTGGTCTATCGTATGTTCGGTATTTCCGCGAAGATGAATAACAACCCCGCCGTCTTGAATTGAGAGCGTTTCGGCTACGCCTGCTAATTCGGCGATATTGCGAGCCAGCGCTTTATTGTTCTCGTCGTTATGATCAAAAATAAGGTGAGTGATGCCTTTTACGTTTTCGAGTAGTGCCGCGCCGCTTTCCTGCGCTTGTGGAAGAGGGAACACGTCACGTCTACAAGAAAGCATGGTGCGAGCGGGCCATTGGCTGGCGGCTTTGAAATTGATCTCGGCCTCTTCAGGCACGTCTTGGCATAGCGTTTGAATAAGCGTATCTTCTGAACTCAGGAGGCCCATGGAGATGCTCCTCGCGTAACCTTTGTCTACCATCATAAACAGCGTCGAAACCGCGAAAACCGCGACAATGACCAGCCCGCGTTGTCCCGCGAGACTTTGGTTGCGAAAAGACCGATTTACCGCAATTAGCTGTGGTAGTCCTCGATACATCAGCAGGGTTAGCGCAATAACCGCCCACGTCGCGTCGGCCGTCGTTAACCCAATGATAAGGCCGAATAACAGCACTGTTGCCATAAAATCCTTCATTAGCGCGTGCCTGTCACGGAGAAGTACCACCAGCAACAAGGTAATAACGACAGCGCCGATAGCGATGTTCGCCGGTTCGGCAGCACCGCTCATACCGTTTCTGATAGCGTCGGAAAGCGTTGCTAAAGGGTTGTTAAACCAAGCCACATCGTCTTGCCAGCCCCAGCGAAACAGCACAATTAGGCCCGTGACGAGCGCTGATCCGATGAAAATGGATCGCTTTCGTTTTCCAGGAGCAATGGTGTCTTTTTCGTTGGCGACAGGGTTCTTCTGCCAAAGCCACGCGAGTGCGAGCGGATAAGCGAGACCCGCAGGGTGGATGCTGACCGCCAGCGCGACAATCAATAATTGGATGAAATACCAACCACCGAGGTGGCGGCCCTTCGCTCGGTATCTATCGTTTGCCCAATGGCCCAATGCGAACGCCAATAACAGGTAGACGCCCGTTCCGATGGAGTCTATCTGGGTTATGGTGAGCGGGCAGATCAGTAACACAGCGGAAGCGATCAGTGCTGCTTCTTCGCCGTTTTCTTTTCGGCTCCATGAATACAAGAGGTAGATGGCGGCAAACGTCATCATCATCGTAAAAACTTTAGCGGCGACAATACTTCCGGGCCAATACATCGTGACAGGTAGAAACAGCAGCGTTCGGAAATCGGGCGTTCCGAATGTCCCGGCCGGGCTCGTGACGCGATCAACGATAGACCAAAGCAATATAAGGTCTTTCGCCGCACCCTCGGTTATTCCGACGACGTCAAAACGAACTAAACCAAAACTGAGTAGCGCCGCGCCCCAGACGAGGAGAATAGCCAAAGCGTAATGGCGAGTTGAAAGACGAAAATTCATATTCGATCTCGATCTCAATAATGCGGCAGACTAATTTTTTGATGGGGTTGGCATGTTAACGGAGTCAGTTATCCCGCTATTCCGTATGAAGCACCACTATAAGGCAACAGAAGCAATGCCTTATATGGCGAGGCGCCCGCTCTCCTAGTCATCGCGACGTGGAGTTCTTGGTGTTGCCGGTGGCGGTTAAAATCCGGTTGCGTATTTTCTCTACCCCCAACCTATCGTGTAAATCAATTCTTTATTTTCGTCTATGGTGGAGTATTAAGAGTAACAGGCAGGATCTATGCCGCACGGTGATATTGTTGGCCGAACGCCTAAGGCGCCCTATTGCAGGGCGCCTTGGGTTAATCCCTAACCCCAATATCAGGTTAGCTTCTACTAATAGTCTTGTTAATTGCCTAACGCTAAAGGCAATATAATAAAAAACAACGCTACTAAAGTTAATGTAATTGCAGGCATAGCACTATTCACGACAACTCCCCTCCTCGATTTTCCAAAACGCAACCTGACGCTGCGGACAATGAGTCTTTCCCCCGACTGCAGCGTTTCTTCCCAAAAGCCCAGCAACGATTTATTTATCTAAAACTACTGCCAACGCTTAGGGTTAAAAGAATACTAAGCACCGATATTAATTGTCAACAACGTTTTACGATGTTGTTCGGCAGGCATCTGGCGGGATGTCAGTTATTGACGCGTTTCTTGAAAGAGCTGCGATTACTAGCCCTGCAACGGATGTGTCGCCTACTCAAAGAAATCCATATCGCGTTGAACAGCGGTTAGGTCAATTTATCAACGCGTTATGCTAACAACTCAGCGAAATTGGTGTCCAAAACTACAATGATACGTCTGGCATGTCTTGCATGCGTGGAGTGGATAGCTGCTGGTCTGGACTCATAATAATATACCTCCTTATGTTATAAATTCAGCGCGAGAAGTTGAAGTTAAAGCGTAGCTTGATTTTGAATTTAGCTCCCCCTCCAAGAGTCATAAGATTGTACCGCTTCCGCTTTCGAGGGGTTTTCTTTGCCAATATCGTTCGCGCATTTGCCGCCGCGGGATATCGTCTACGCAGAATATTTGCAAACGCTTGGCTAAAGGGGATATTATTAATCGCTGTAGCCTTAAAATGAAATATTTGAGATGTCAGGATAGAGTGTTAAATCAGCGATAATAAACTCTTTGGGGATGGGAATTTTCGTGGACTTAGTGCTTGAATCTTTGGGCCGTGTCGTGTAAAACTAACCAAAATAGTAGCCTGTAGGGCAGCTATACGGCTATAAATAACGAAAAGCAGTGCTTTCTCTGCGAATAATGACTTTGCTGTAACAAAAAAAGGAGCGATTACCATGTTAGTAACAAATGAAGTGGCTATTGTATATATTCTTTGGTTTGTCTTAGCGCTTGGCCTAGCAGCGTTGATGTTGAAGGTGAATTCTTAAGCTTAATTTCTTCGTTTAGCGATTTATTGTCCCAACAAGAAGGCCGGGTGGAGGGAATATGGCTGTCAAGTTGGGGTGTCGTCTACCGTAAGCGCGGTAGGCCGACAGGGGATTAGGAAGAAGATGTCAGAGCGATTGCTTCTTCTTAAGGTGTTATTTTTGAGGAGATAGGTTCCGTATCAATTCGGGAGGGGGTCTTGAAATGCGAAGATATTTAATATCGGTAACGGCTGTAGCGTTTGTTGCAGGTGTATTTACCACCAGTGCTATGGCATCTGCGCAGTTTCCTAAGGGAGACGGCAATGTTCAGAATGGACAAGCAATTTATGAAAACGGAAAAGGGGATGTCCCTGCGTGTAATTCGTGTCACGGTGCTGATGGTAGCGGTGACGATGCGTTGGGCACGCCGCGGTTATCGGGTCAATGGTTTACCTTTCTTTTGAAACAGCTCGAAGATTTCGCAGCAGATAAGCGCATGGATACGACGATGTTTGTGATGAACGCCAACGCGAAAGGGCTTTCTCCGCAAGATCGTCGGGATGTGGCTACATATCTTGCAGCCAAAAAAATCGAATTTAAGGGCTCTAACCTTCAGGAATTAAAAGACCAAGGTATCGAGGTTGGTGCGACGAACTTCGGTAAGTCGCTGGTAGAGTTCGGTAGTGTGCAGTTGTCTGCATGTAAGTCTTGTCACGGTTATGCGGGGCGTGGCGCGCCACCTGTTTACCCGATCATCGGGAAGCAGCGCTACACCTATCTTGTTAGCCAGTTGAAGAAGTGGCGCGACGGTAGCCGCGCAAACGACCCGATGGGTCAAATGCAGGCGATAGCGCGTAAGCTCTCCGATGAAGACATCAACAACGCGGCGGCTTATCTGACATCCGCGAATCCGTATTCTGTCGGTAACGTAGCTACGCCGTACGACCACTAAGGCGTGTCAATTAAAAAGCCTCTAGCGGTAAGTACCGCTGGAAAAAAAGCGGGCCTCACAGCCCGCTTTTTTTCTACACAGCTATTACAACAATAATTACACCTATAGTCTTCGGAAACTTTCCGCCGCTTGCCCGGTCTCTCTGAATATATTATTAAAACAGAGTGCAGAATAGTTATGAAACAAAAACAGCCGTTAAAATCTGGAGAAAAAATCCTTCTATCCGTATTCGGGGTTTTTTTTGTCTTGGCGTGTATTGGGTACGTTATTCTCGAGTCGGTGAGGCTGACGTCCGATAAGCCGATGTTTCAACAAACAACCTTTTTTGATTTCTCGCCGGAAGGAAAAATGGGCGCTGGTATCTACCAGGCCTCTAACTGTAACGCTTGTCATCGTTCCATGCGCAGCGGAACCAGTATGGGTTTGTCGCTAGACGGTATCGGATCTAAGCGCTCTGTAGAATGGCTCGAAGCTTTTCTTGGAGACCCTGAAAACGTATACGGGGCGCCGACGATAGATCATGGTATGCGCCCCAAAGAGGCTGCGTTCATATCGGATATGTCGGCGGAAGATCGGCGTCTCTTAGCGGTTTACTTATCTGAGCTACGCGCGGTTCCTGGATCGTCTGTCGCCAAAGTGCCGCCACCGGAGCACTCTGAATTCATTGACACCATGGTAAAGGCGTGGGCGCCGGCTGACTGGCAGCACAAATACGAAGACATAAGAGTTCGAATAAAGCGGGAGCAGGCGGAAGAGAGTGAAATCAATGAATGAGTCGTGGTTACATCCACAAGAAGTCGTCTATCGCCGCTACACGCTATGGTTCGTTTATGCATGTGTAATCTACAGTATTATCGGGTTTTCCTGGGGAGCAATTATGGGCGGCATGGCGGATTTTCGCCATTTCGTTGATCACCGATTGCATGGCAATCTTATCGTTCGGGCCCACACCCATATCAACCTCCTAGGCTGGGTCGAAATGGCAATTTTCGCCGGCGTATACTACATCATCCCGCGGCTAGCGAAGCGCCCGATCTTTAGTTTGAGTTTAGTGAAAGCTCATTTTTGGATTCATAACCTGGGGCTAATCGGCATGGTCGTTTTTTTTACCGTGGCCGGAGCGCTGGGTGGCATGGCAAGCGTGGAGGCAACGCCTGCCGAGGTGGAGAGTATCGTTGCTCCCCTTTTGGCGACAATGGGTATATTCGGTACGCTCGTGTTGCTCGCAAACTGTATATGGGCTTTTAATATCTTTCGGACGTGTGCTGGGTGGGAAAAAGCGTATGAGTAGTAAATGGCGTAAAGGTTTTGGTTCTGGTCTAATCGTGCTTACAGTCGCTATTGCGACGGCTTGTTACGCTCCGGAGGGGGTCTTACAGGTGGGGGCTGAAGCGCCAAGCCTTAGAACCAAAACGTTGCAGGACGTTGGCGGCGATTTCAGCAGGATTACCAGCTATCGCTATCCCGATGAGCGCATGTACCAGTACTCTCTCGACAAGGCCATTGAGCAAGGGAAACCTATTGTGCTCGAATTTGCCACGCCGGGACATTGTACCGTCTGCGATAAGCAACTCCAGATGCTAAAAGCGCTGCTTAAAAAGTACGAGAAGGACGTTATCTTTCTCCACATGGATCAGTATCAGAATCCAGAAGCGTTCATTGCGTTTAAGGTTCGCGGAGACCCATGGACGTTTGTGATTGACCAAGACCAGAAGGTTCGCTTTCGTAGGGCTGGGCGTATGCTGTTCGGAGAGCTCGATGGTGTAATTAATGACGTTCTACAAGGTAAAGGTTAAGTTACTAATCGTAGGTAAATTGGATGGCTAAGAAGGAGAAACGCTGTACGTTAATACAAGATATAAAGGGCATGTGGTGGGACTTGGCGTTGTACGTGCCTACCGTAGTGTTTTTGTTATCGATTGGGTTTAAGCTCTGGTATACGGCGGACAAAAACTGGACCTATCTCCTCGTATTCCTCGCAACTTTTTTCTTTCTCGCTGGTACCAATAGAATTTTAAAAACGCGGATGATGTTGTTGCCGTCTTCGCCCATAGGGATAGATGCCAATAAGCAACGCGTGTTGCTACAGTTGCGGAGCGGACAGCAGGTGGAGTTAGTGAAAGCGCTTCGTTATTATCCTGATTTTGTCGGTAAGAGCTTTGCCTTGTCGGGTCTAGACTTGTCGGGTGCTAAGCGACAGCATGTTTTTCACCGAGGCCAGTTTGCGAACGACAAGGAATACCAAGAGATGCGCGATTTCTTGCGCGTGTTTGCATAACCTCGTCGCTGTCTTTCGATAATTCTGAGATCTGTGCCAACACGTTTAGGGCTCGCTTCAAAATTACTTCGTATTTTTGGGTATTGAGGCGCTCGCCTGGCAACGCTTCCGCGTCCTCGATTGCCGTTCCCGACGCAATTCTACCACCTACGGTCACTTCGGGCTCCTGCCCTCTCGTGACACTAGCGCATCCATGTGCGTCGTCCGTGCAGTCGTGCTCACGCCCCTTGCCTACGTCCCTGTAGGCAAAGCTTCCGCGTCCTCGGCAACTGCGTCCTGCGTTGCCCTACCACCTACGGTCACTTCGGGCTCCTGCCCTCTCATGACACTAGCGCATCCATGTGCGTCGTCCCTGTAGGCGTGCTCTCGCCCCTTACCTACGTCCCTGTAGGCAACGCAGCCGGGCGAGAGGGATCGACGTCCAAAAAGTGAATTAATTTTGACGCGAGCCCTAAGTGCGGCGGCGAGAGTTAGAACGTAAGGTAGCAGAGACATCGCTCACGAACGCGATGAACCTCGTGGTACGCGTGCGGTCGAAGATTAGAAAGGTCTCCACGAATATTGAAAAACGCTAATGTAAGCATAGCCGAGCGATTCTATGGCGAAAACACAGCTTCTCGCGGTTGCACTTTTTACACTATGCATAACGTCGTCCCTAGCAGATGTCGCGAGAGACAATTTAAAGTTAGAACTCAAGCAGAAAGAGGCGAGTATTGAACAGAAAAATCAACAGCAAATAGAGAAAATACGAACCGATCCGGCTACGCTCCCTGATAAGCAGCAACTCGATAATGAGCAGCAGCGAGAGCGCTTAGAACAACAAAGACTCGAGGAAAGCCAACTCAAGGAACGCACCGGGTTACGATTAAGGTTGAAAAGTGATCGTGACATCGACGCAGCCTCGAAACTCAATCAACAACAACTCAAATTCGAAACGCAGCAACAACGACAACTATTAGAGTTTCGCATGAATCAACAGATTCGATCGACGCAGCCAACAACAGGAATTCCGAGCGTATCAGAAAGTTTAGACTGACCTTGGTAGCAAGCCGAAACTTTAGTGTAAGGAATCCAGGATCCTTAAGACGCTTCTTTCTAGGTGAAAACGATTAGAAACTCTACTTTTTTCAATATGATACGCCCGTAGATAACGGAGTATCTATCGGAACTAGCGCTACGCCGTAAGGACCGTGGTGCAGCCGTAGGGCGTGGTAATGGGTCTCTGTAGTCGGATACTGGTCCGCATGACTCACCAATGTTCCCAGCAATTTCTACGCGATCGCTCCTGCTTTAGCCAATCGCCCACATCCACGTAGGCCCGCATTGCTCTACCGGCAGTCACTTTGGGCTTCATCCCGCTCACCCACCCCTCTGTGCTCCGTGGCTTAAGGGCCGCGGAAATAAATAATTGTCCAAATATTGCGCCGGATTTTGGCTCAGATTCAAGGCGCGGCAAGGGGCGCATAATCGCTTTATGTAACCCTTGCCGCAACACAGAAGCTGGGCCAAAAGACACGCAAGATTGTATGATTATTTGTTTCCGCGGCCCTAAGGGCTCGCGAAAAAATAACTTCGTATTTTTCGCGCCCAGATTTGGGTCAGATTTGGACAATCCGATTGAGCAAAACCGCAGGACTAGCCCGGCTA
>CALZJI010000153.1 GCA_945787615.1 uncultured Chromatiaceae bacterium
AGGGCTCGCGTCAAAATCAATTCACATTTTGGACACCGATCCATCTCGCCTGGCCGCGTTGCCTACAGGGACGTAGGCAAGGGGCGTGAGCAGGACGCGGAAGCCTTGCCTACAGGGATGTAGGTAAGGAGCGAGAGCACGACTGCAGGGACGACGCACATGGATGTGCTAGTGTCACGAGAGGGCACGAGTGCATGGATGCACGAGTTAGAGCAACGCAGGGAGCGGTTGCCGAGGAGCCCGAAGTGACCGCAGGAGGTAGAATTGCGTCGGGAACAGCAATCGAGGACGCGTTAGCCTTGCCAGGCGGGCGCCTCAACGCTCAAAATGTAAACTTATTCTTGCGCGAGCCCTTAGGGGCAGCGGATAGGTATGAAGTATCATTCGGGCCAAACCGACTACAGCACGGAGGGAAATAGCATGAGGAAGGGCTGGGTATCTATAGGGTTCATATTGGTTTTTTTATCTGCATGCAGTTATGAGGAAGGATCAAGCGCGTCTAAGGCGGTTTCCGGCGGGCCGCCGGGGGCGGTTAAGATCATTTCTCACAAGGACGGTGATACGGTGGCCGCAAACACGGCTTTCGTGATGGAGTATGAGGTAACGCGCAGTTCGGGAGGCGATCATTTGCACATCTACATCGACGGGGGAAAGCCAGACTTAGTCTCTGAAATGAAAGGTAGTTATGAAGTTGCGACGCTTTCGGCGGGTGAACACACTATTGCAATCAAGGAAATGACCAGCGGTCATAGCCCAACGGGAAGTGAGGCAGTCATTAAAATTATTGCTCAGTAAATCAGCGAAAGAAATGCTTGAAAGCGGGATGAATTCAAATCGTTAGCCCAGCACGCGGGGAGGTCACGAGGCGCTTTCCCGCGTTTGCGAACCGTGGGGTTAGCAGGTTTGAAAGGGTTGCGAGTCAAACATTTATATATCGCCGGTGTGAGAGCGTCAGACCACGAGGTTGAGAAATGTTTCAGCCGTCTGTTCCCCCGAAATTGCGGCCACTTGTTGATACCGGTTGATATTTTGGCTTTGTCGTTCCGGCACGATGACAGCGGCTTCCGATGAGTTCTCTTCATCATCGCCGGATTCGCTGGCGTTCTCATTTTCGGCAATACCAGGCGCCGCCTCGCTCGCGTTGCGTTGTTCTTGAAGTTCCGCTTTGGCTTTCGCTTCCATTGCCGCGGCCTTAGCCGCAACGGCGTAGTCTTGGTTAGAGGGCTGAGCCGGGGCTAAGGCCGCTGCGCGGATTGTTTCCGCCTTCTTTAGATTGGCTTCCGGGTCGCCATTCTCATGAGAGGTGTCAATATCTACCTCGCCGCCAATAGCGTAATTTACGCCATCGGGGCCACGCTGATAGGTGTAAGAGGTACCGTTGCGAACATACGGTCCGGCCGCCGCACGATGGGCGGCCTCGTGAGTACGGACCTCTTGATCACGCTGTTTAAGTTCCTTGATGTGCTTGAGTTCTTGCTGGGATGGCTCTGTCCGCGCCGCATTTGCACCGGCTGAGGTTGGCGGTTCGGAGTTCTTGGGCGATTTCTCGGCCGCTTTGTCAGTAGGGTCGGCATGCTCATCCTGAGGCTGCTGCACTGGGTTGGGGTAAGTCGCCTGAGGGATGAAATTGGTGGACGAGACGTTCATCGCGCTGCTTCTTGGTGAGCTGGTCGGATTAAAAGACGAGTCTACGCGTATTCGTCGAGTAGCACGCCGATACTCTCGTTGTCCGCTTGCACGGCTTTCGCGGAGGCTTCGATTTGTATCTGCGCTTCCTTAATTTGAACCAGAGATGTTGCTATCGCGGAAGGGTTTTCTGCCGTGAATTGATCCGCGCTCGCAATGCTTGCGGCGCTTTGTTGCGCGTCGGCTATCCCTTTTTGAATTCCGCTCATTCCGGGATTGATTACTGGAATAACGCTCATGGTCGTGCTTCTCCTGAGATCTCTTTGTGATGTCCGCCGGCGCGGGATTGCGTATCCCTTGCGAGTTTTTCTGATTTGCTACACCAGATCTGAACGGCTGATCAATGTTGAGACAGGTTTACGTTCACACCATGGTATCGGGTGAACCTTTAGTGCGCCTACCGTCGGATCGAAAATATGTGACGGTTATCACGTAATTAGCGCTTCTCAGCCTATGCTGCTCCCGCAATGTGGTTTTTTTCCGCTGTTGGCGGTTGAGCGTACCGATGGTGGACTGAGTGCTGCGGAGAAAGGAAATTCCGTATATTATATTCCGTTGTATTCTATATATTTTTCAGCCTGGATTTCGGTGGCAATTTGCCGATAGGCTGAATGGCTGGACGCCAACAAGAAGGAAGCACAATTATCAACCCATGTATTATTCCGCGTTCTGATCATGTTATATCGCGGTCCAATGTAAACACCAACGCACTGAAGGTGCTCTATCGCCTGAAGGATGTTGGCTATGACGCCTACTTGGTGGGCGGTGGAGTGCGTGATCTCTTGTTAGGGCGCGAGCCAAAGGATTTCGATATTGCCACCAATGCTCACCCTGAGGAAGTGAAAGCACAGTTTCGCAATTGTCGCTTGGTGGGGCGCCGTTTTCGCCTTGCCCATGTTTGGTTTGGCCGCGACGTAGTGGAAGTCGCGACGTTCCGCGCGACGCCGACGGGAGAAGAAACCGGCGCGGCACAAGAAGACAACGGTCGGATCCTCCGAGACAACGTTTACGGATCATTAGAAGAAGATGCCTGGCGCCGTGATTTTACGGTGAATGCGCTCTACTACAACATCCGCGACTTTTCGGTTGTGGACTACACCGGTGGTCTGGAAGATCTTAAAGCCGGTGTGCTGCGTCTCATTGGCGATCCCGAGAGACGTTACCGTGAAGACCCTGTGCGTATGTTGCGGGCGGTGCGGTTTGCAATAAAGTTGGGTTTTCGCATTCACGCAAAGACCGAAGCTCCGATCTTCGAATTGGGTCACTTGCTGGCGGATATCCCACCGGCGCGACTCTACGACGAAGTTCTAAAGTTATTTATGGGAGGGAGTGCCCTACAGAGCTACGAGATGTTAAGGCGCTATGGTCTCTTTCAATACCTATTTCCCGACACGGATGCCATACTGGCTGAGGAAGAGGAAGGATTTCCTCATATGTTTCTGAGCTACGCCTTTGCCAATACCGACGCTCGAATTGCTGAGGAGAAGCCCGTGACACCGGCGTTCCTTTTTGCCGCGCTTCTGTGGGAGCCCATGCGTAAGAAAGCGGGTGAGACTCAGGCGGAGGGCGCAACGGAATTACAGGCGCTCCAAGCTGCGTCGACAGCTGTTGTACAGCAACAGACCAACTTTGTATCGTTGCCCAAACGATTCGGCGTCCCCATGCGGGAAATCTGGCTAATGCAGCCGCGTTTAATGAAAAACTCCGGCCGACGTACGTTGAATATGTTATCCCACGTCCGTTTTCGCGCTGCCTATGATTTTTTGTTGTTGCGAGGGCAGGCCGGGGAAGACGTCGCCGCGGTCGCGGACTGGTGGACGAAGTTTCAAGAACTGAACGACGCCGAGCGCGAAGAGTTTATTCGTTCGTCGAAGCCTACGCCGCGTCGGCGGCGAAAAGTGAGGCGTCGTAAGCCCTCTGGTGTTGACAACGCGTGAACACCTCGCCGGGCGTTCGCGCCTTCATAGGCTTAGGCAGTAATCTGCAGAATCCGCTACGCCAGTTAAGGTGCGCATTGGCGGTGCTCAAGACGCTCCCCGATTCCCGGTTGGTTGCCCATTCTCGCTTCTATCGCAGCACGCCCATGGGTCCACAAGATCAACCGGATTACATAAACGCTGTTGCCGGATTGCAGACCCAGTTGACGCCACAACGGCTTCTGTCGTTACTGCAAGAGATTGAACAGAGCCAAGGTCGGACACGTGGACCGCAGCGATGGGGCCCCCGTACGTTAGATTTAGATTTGCTTCTTTACGGGGGTCAGATCATTGAAACGCCATCCTTGACCGTACCTCATCCCGGCATTTATCAGCGCAATTTCGTTCTCTATCCTCTCGCCGAGTTAGTAGGAGAAACGTTTATCATACCGGGTCAAGGAACACTCAATAGTTGCTTGGCGAATTGTTCTGAGTTTGGTTTGGACATCGTCGATGATGCCAATATGTCTAAGGTTTAGTTCGTTATTGTAGTAAAGGCGCGGACGAGGTTTTCGTCGAGTCTTAAGACATGGGGTATACTATACCCATCGCGAACAGGCACCCCGGAAATTGCGGCCAAGCGGACACGTGTCCGTGGGGCACGTCCTGCCCGCCCCTGGCGGCGTTGTGAGAACT
>CALZJI010000154.1 GCA_945787615.1 uncultured Chromatiaceae bacterium
CAAAAATTGCGCCGGATTATTGCTCAGATTCAAGGCGCGGCAAGTGGCGCATATTGGAATATGCAACATTTGCCGTAACACAGAAGCTGAGCAAAAAGACAAGCAAGGTTGGATAATTATTTTTTTCCGTGGCCCTTATAGCAGATCGACGTTAACTGTCTTTGCCGATTGGAATTTGCAGGACCTGGCCGGGCATAATGCGGTCCCCGGAGATGTTATTGATGGCCCGCAGGCTCTTAATACTCACTTGATATTGTTTCGCAATCTTCCCGAGCGTGTCGCCGCGGCTAATCACGTGGCGACGACGTGAGGCCATATAAGTACCCGGCGGCGGCTGACGATCGAAATAAGCATAGATGCCAGAAAAAATCGCTCGGGCAAGCGCCTGCTGATAGCGAGAAGAACGCAGTTTCTTTTCTTCTGCCGGATTGGAGATAAATGCGGTCTCAACCAGGATAGACGGGATATCCGGTGACTTTAACACAACGAAGCTCGCATGTTGCACCGACGATTTATGCACTTTCCCTATTTTTTTAAGGCGTTTCAGAACCTGTGCCGCCGCATTCTGGCTTGCATCACTCGTCGCCGTTTGCGCTAAGTCTAATAGTACTGAGGCCAATACATCGTCTTTGTCCTCCAAACTTACTCCCCCCACTAAATCCGAGGAGTTCTCCTTGTCGGCAAGCCAACGCGCTGCTTCGGAACTGGCGCCGTTGGAAGATAAGGTGTAAATGGACAAACCGCGAACACGCGGATCTTTGAACGCATCCGCATGGATAGATACGAACAAATCCGTACCATGAGTGCGGGCTTTATTCATGCGCTTGCGCAATCCAAGATAGTAATCGCCGTCACGAATTAGCACCGCTTTCATTCCACCTTCGCTATTTATCAGCTTGGCCAGCCGTCGAGCTATGGCCAGAACGACATGCTTTTCTTTGGTCCCCGCGCGCCCCCTCGCACCTGGATCCTCGCCGCCATGACCCGCATCGATGGCGATTACGACGTCCCGATCACGTTTAGGCGGTGTTATGCGTGATTTGGCCACCACGCGCGAGGCGCTACGCGGTTTATCCAAATCCACGAGCAGTCGATAACCGTATTCGCGATTCGGCTTCAATATCGCGCTTTTTGGAGATACCCGCTCTTTGAGGTCAAGCACGACCCTCAACCCCCCTGTTCTCCGGGAGCCGGTTCGGATACGTTTAACGGGTGTCCCTGTTAGATCTAACGATCGAAGGGAGGTCGCTAAGGACGCGTTCTTAAAGTCAATAACGACCCGCTCAGGATTTGGTAGCGTAAACAAAGCGTGCTTAAGATGCGTGTTCAGATCAAACACTAGCCGAGTGCCGTCAGGACCGTTCCACACGCGAACGCCATTAACTTCCCCATTTGCAGCCCAACTTGTCGTCGACGTCGTTACGACAACAATCATGACCAGGCAAGCAAAAAAGGCTCTGAATGTGTCTAAACGGTAGTAGTGCATGGTTTTGCGCAGACTGTTGTCCCTACGTTTAGCTTCCACACGGGTTCCGAACGCCCATCGTCAACCCCATTAAATGCACGTTGAGTCCACCCTTTGCAATCCGCCCGGTGGTCCGCAAAACGCCGCGGAAACTATGTTCCGATCTCGGCCTCTTTTGGCGGAAAAACACGGCCAAGTACTTAAACTATAAAAAACAATTGCGTAGATAACAATATTAAATTTAAATCTTGTAAGCGATTATATCTAAAGAACACCATATGTGGTGGTCTTCCAGCCCATAAAACACAAGTTCTCTGTAAAGTACCTAGCGAGCGTGGTGTTTATCGATCACAAACGTTGGATTAACGTTAACCCCCATGACACGATCTCCCCATTGCTCTCTACTCCCGCTCTAATAAATCGACTATTTCACGCCCGGCTGAAGTGAGTGCGTGGAAGGACAACGAACGACCATGAGTGACGTAGTCAAGTTCGACAATAAGATCCGCCGGCGGGAGTACGCCAGCGCCGCACTCGGGCCATTCGACTAAGCATACGGCGTCGTTACTTAACAGATCGCGAACACCGACATATTCCAGTTCCATGGGATCACCAATGCGGTAGAGATCGAGATGGTACACGATAAGATCATCGACCTCATACGCCTCCACCAGGGTATAGGTCGGGCTTTTTACCGGGCCCGTATACCCCAGCCGCCGCAAGAAACCTCTTACCAGGGTTGTCTTTCCGGCTCCTAATTGACCCTTTAGATAAATCATCGTCCCGCCACGACACGCGGCGGCCAACCGCCCTCCTACGTTTTGCGTATCGTTATCCGATTCGAGCCGAACACTCATCGCCTGCCTTGCTAAGGATTCACCAAACGTCGGAGGGGAGCCAATAGATCAGTCGCTAACGTTCCGCGTTCTCCGTCGCGCGCGGCCATATCGGCGGCTTCGCTATGCACGCATACGCCCAAGCGCGCCGCATCATGCAACGCCAACCCTTGTGCGATCAGACCGGCAATCACGCCCGTCAACACATCCCCCATACCCCCTGAAGCCATACCCGGATTACCTGCCACACAGACTTCAATCGGATCGCTTTGATTCGGGCACACCAGTGTTCCCGAACCCTTTAGCACCGCTACGCCCTTAAAGCGCACTTGTAGCATGCGCACCGCTGCGAACCGATCCGTCTCAACCTCGCCCACGTCGAGACCTAATAAGCGCCCCGCTTCAGCCGGGTGAGGTGTGATCACCCAGTTGCCGCGATCGTGAGGCGTAGCGGATGCTAGAATATTTAAGGCGTCTGCATCCACCACTAACGGTAAGTCGCTCGCGAAAATCGATGCAAACATGGCCCGTCCCCAGCTTGAACACCCTAACCCGGGCCCTACCGCAACCACCTTGGCGCGGCGCATTAGTCGATCCAAATCATCTTCGTGTTCAACCCGATGGCACATCAGTTCGGGTCGTGCGGCGGCAACAACGGCTGCATGATCGCGGCGAGTCGCCACGCTCACCAGGCCCGCGCCAACCCGTGCCGCTGCTTCGGCGGCCATACGGACTGCGCCCACCATACCGTAATCGCCTCCAACCACCAAGACGTGACCATGATGGCCTTTGTGGGACGCGCGCGCGCGCGGCGCAAGCCGGTCCGAGAAATCGTTTAGTACGAGCATTCTTGCCGAAGGGCTCCGCTGTTGGTAGACCGTCGAGGGAACGTCGAGGTCGGAAAACCGAATTACGCCGCAATATTCACGGGCAGCGCCGGTAACCATTCCACGTTTTAACCCTATGAATGAAACGGTGAGCTGAGCGCGGACCGCTATGCCGAGCACAACTCCCGTATCCGCATGAAGACCGGAAGGGATGTCAACCGCCACAACAGGAATTTGACTTCTATTAATCCCTTCTATGGCCTGGAACCATTCGCCCGAAACGTCCCTGTCCAAACCGGTACCGAAGATCGCGTCAACGACGAGGTCTGCCGAGGCCAACGCCTCGCTCAATGACTTCACGGGCTGCACACCGGCGTTCTTCATATCGTTCGCCGCTTGACTCGCGTCCCCTGTTAACTTCGCCGGATCACCGATGACATAAACGGCAACATTCAAACCCGCCTCATGCGCCAACCGCGCTACGACATAACCATCACCGGCGTTGTTTCCGAGCCCACAGACCACGGCCAAACGTTTTGCGTCGGGCCATCCGGCGCGACACGCCGCAAAGACTTCAACACCCGCGCGCGTCATCAAAGTATAGCCAGGAATGCCAAAACGATCGATCGCTATACGATCCAGCGCCCGTGTTTCGGCAGCGCTGTACAAATTGCGTGGCAACTCTGACATTAACCGACCTGTTCCTGTGTCGTATCCACGGAGGCAATATCTCATCGTCAAATGCGACAACAACGATCCGAGGCTAACGACTTCCTTTTAAATCCACCGTTACGACGATAATTATCGCATAATATCAACCGACGCATTTGCTTAAGAACCCATGTTTGCACCGTTCGCCGCCCGACGCCGCCGATTTCGTTAACCTCAAGGGCGGCGGTGGCTAACTCTCATGCCCGCAACGGTGATAAAGACGACTTAAATCGATTGACGGCAATATAGCGTATAGTTAAACGAGTTTGCGTACCACATTTTACTCGACGACAGCTTCCCCTGATGAGTAACGACGCTCAACAATCCCAATCTAATCGATCCATGCGCCAACTGGCAGCGGAAATAAAACAATGGGGCCGAGAACTGGGTTTCCAGCAGGTGGGTATTACTGACACGCGCCTGGAGGAAGCGGAGGCCAATCTGCTCAACTGGCTGAAAGCGGGACGTCACGGTGAAATGCACTATATGTCCAAACACGGCACAAAAAGAAGTCGCCCAGAGGCGCTTGTCGCGGGCACGTGCCGTGTTATATCGGTACGGCTAGACTACTTACCTCCCAAGGGAGCAAGCCCTGAGGCGGTGCTCGACGACGGTACGATGGCCTACATATCCCGCTACGCGCTCGGCCGAGACTACCACAAAGTGTTGCGAAAAAGACTGCAAAAACTGACTCGCCGCATTGAAATGGCCCTGGGAAGATTTAACTTTCGTATTTTCGTTGATAGTGCGCCGGTTCTTGAGAAAGCCCTTGCGGAAAAAGCCGGTCTCGGTTGGATCGGCAAGCACAGTAATCTACTCAACAAGCGAGCGGGGTCCTGGTTTTTTCTTGGCGAAATCTATACGAACCTTCCTTTACCGGTTGACGGCCCGGCTGTGAACCACTGCGGCACCTGTCAAGCGTGTATTGACATCTGCCCAACTAAAGCGATCGTTGCGCCGTATCAAGTGGATTCCCGATTGTGTATTTCATACCTCACCATAGAGCTAAGGGGTAGTATTCCGGAGTCATTGCGGCACGCCATGGGCAATCGGATCTACGGGTGCGACGACTGCCAGCTGGTTTGTCCCTGGAACCGCTTTGCTGTCCCAACGGATGAATCTGATTTTTCACCTCGGCACCACCTCGATGCGCCGCAACTGGCGTCTCTTTTCGCGTGGAATGAAAATGAGTTCCTCCAACGGACCGAAGGCTCGGCAATTCGCCGCATTGGTTACGAATGTTGGTTACGAAATATTGCTGTGGCATTGGGAAATGCGCCCACAGGCCCGGAGGTCGTGCAGGCATTAAATGCAAGGCGGTACGATCCTTCCGATCTCGTCCGCGAACACGTCACGTGGGCCTTAACGCAGCACAATCAAGATGTTTAAACTCCTGCTAACAGGAAAATCGGGATAAAAAGCAAAGTTGAGCGATCTCGCGACGATCGTTGGTGATAAATGCGGGCTAGATCACCGTCGACGCGGCCAAAAGCCTGTTTCGGCTGCTTCGCCACGGATCACAAGTTTACATCTCACGGTGATGTCGTTTCGGAGGACAAGGCGCTGTTAGGGAAGTCTAAAGAACGTTTCGCGATAATGTTGGAGTTCCCGAATTGAATCGCAGATATCCTCAAGTGCTAAATGGGTAGAACTTTTCGTAACACCGCTGGCGATCGACGGCGCCCAGCGACTCGCCAATTCCTTAATCGTGCTCACGTCGAGATTTCGATAATGAAAAAACGCTTCCAGTTGGGGCATCAAACGCGCTAAGAAACGCCGATCTTGACAGATACTGTTTCCGCACATGGGCGAGGTCCTCGCCGGCACGTATTCACGTAGAAACGCTAGCGTTTCCATCTCTCCCTGCGCCAACGTGACTGTACTGTTTCTAACCCGCTCGGCGAGACCTGAGCCGCCGTGTTGTTTTGCATTCCATTCATCCATGCCGTCAAGCACCGAATCCGGTTGGTGAATGGCCAGTACCGGGCCTTCGGCCAAGATTTCCAGGTCTTTGCTGGTTACGATTGTCGCGATCTCGATAATTTGATCGGTCTCCGGACTGAGGCCGGTCATCTCCAGATCGATCCAGATTAGATTAGAAACGTCCTGTACCATATGAAATCCTCAGAGTAAGGCAAACGCCGACGACCATTGTACCAAACCTCCCCGTCTCGCCAAGCGATCGTGTCGGCCCCATGGTCTCCGAACCGCGAACGAAAATCGAAACTTCACGGCTATCCTTCTAGACTAAACTTATCCAGCGGGGAACCGAACCTCTATCTACGAATCTTATAGTTAACTATCGACAAACAGGAAATAAAAATGAGTAAAAAACGCGCACTCCGCCCCGTTGGCGCCCATATCTTCGTGACGATGTTTCTGGCTCTACCGGTGACGGCGCATGCCGCAGGTGATCCGAAACATGGGGAAAATTTATACAACGCCGGCTGCTTTTCGTGTCATGATACGTCTATTCATACCCGACCTAACAGTATCATTTTCTCGAAGGTGGCTCTGCGTAACCGGGTTAAGTTTTGCGATGCGAATGCGGGCACCCATTGGCCCGCACAAGCCATCGATGATGTCACAGAATATTTAAACGAAGCCTTTTATAAGTTTGATGACTAGATCCTAGCGTTGCATTAAAATTTGGTCCAAGGCTGCCTCGATAGCACGTATTCTCCGACCGCTTCTCCGACCGAGCAGTTACGCCGCTTTGAGTATCTAGATTAGCCAAGCATATAGGGAAAGGCGAACGCGTTTTTGGCAGCGTTCGCAGAGAATGCCTCGACGTCATGATCCCACTGACCGAAAACCATCTGCGAAGAATCCTTAAACAGGGGGTATCACGTTACCATCAAGGTCGGCCACACATGTCGTTAGGACCTGGAATTCCTGACCCAGGTGCCCATATGCCTTTTGAACGACAACAACACAGACACCACCTGCCAGACAATATTCATGTCATCGCGCGTCGCATCCTTGGTGGTTTGCATCATGAATACGGTTTGGAAAAGAGGGCGGCGTAAACGACTTCGATATTAATTTTTACGGACTACGCAACGAGTGCAACGGCGAACCACGCAAATTTTCAGCGTACAAAACCTTTATGCGCGTAATACGGCACGTTAATCCCTACATACTCGTGTAGTCAAAATGCTCATGCGGCCACCCAAGTTATATTTCAGCAGCCCACCTAACTACTGATGAGTTCTTCCCGGCCAAGAGAGTACGCGAGATGCGAAGCACCCTGGCGTAGCTGTCCACAGGTCACTGTCAGTGCAACGGAATAGCGGTCTTCTTCAAGGCAAAAGATTCATGCACCAAGACAGATCGCCGCGGTCCAGGGCGTTCACTTTTCAACTCCCTATGGATGGCGACATAACGTGCAACCTTTTCGACTACGGCTGGGTGGTCCGAAACTTCTCGGGCCCACTGGAGGGCCGCATC
>CALZJI010000155.1 GCA_945787615.1 uncultured Chromatiaceae bacterium
ATTGCGGCGGATTTTGGCTCAGATTCAAGGCGCGGTAAGGGGCGCATAATCGCTTTATGTAACCCTTGCCGCAACACAGAAGCTGGGCCAAAAGACAAGCAAAATTGGATGATTATTTGTTTCCGCGGCCCTAAGCTCGCCGATCGGGCTTAGGTACGAGACATCTCCGTCTCGAACGGGTTTCCTCGGAAACTGCGACCCAAGGAAGTGTCTACGGTGCGTGCCTTCCTTGTCCCGTGGAGGCTTTGCGATAACTCGAACGATTTCGAATATTGTTCGGCTCATCCCTCGGCAGTTGCTTGGTAATCGCCCCTGCATTACTCTACGGCCTACGTCCATGCGTTGCTCTCGATTACCTGCTCCCCGCGTTTTTGTGTCTTTCCATAGAAGCGCCTCAACACCCAAGCCGTGAATTATTTTTCGGGCGAGGCGTTAGGAAAAAACCGAGACCGCCTTTGCAGACATTTACTTCAACTGCCGCGGTCCTTATTACATATAATATAGAACTTTTTACCAATGATGTAACAGAAGAATATGGCAAAGGTAAAAACGGACTATGCGTGCACGGAGTGTGGGGCCCAGTCCACTAAGTGGACTGGGCAATGTAGCGAATGTGGCGCGTGGAACAGCCTAACCGAAGTTATTTCCGGCGGTTCATCTACAGCGGCGAATCGGCGAGGGGGAGGGTATGTGGGTGAGGCCAGTTCGAGGGTGCACAGCCTGGCCGATGTTCAGCCCGAGAATGTTTCCCGCCTAGAGACCGGTTTGGGGGAGCTGGATCGCGTGCTAGGCGGTGGCCTCGTGAGGGGTGCCGTGGTTCTCATTGGGGGAGATCCAGGTGTCGGGAAGTCTACGCTGTTAACACAATCCACCGCTGCCTTGTCGTCGCGGTTGAAAACGTTATACGTTACCGGCGAGGAGTCGTTGCAGCAAGTCAGTCTTCGCGCTCATCGCTTAAAACTGTGCGCGGACGAGTGTCGAATGTTATCGGAAACACGCATTGAAGGCATTCTTGCTCATGCGCGACGAGAACAGCCGCAAGTGATGGTTGTGGATTCCATCCAGACGATGTTTACCGAGTTGTTGCAGTCGGCGCCCGGGTCCGTCGCTCAAGTCCGAGAAAGCGCGGCACAACTCGTGCGTTTCGCAAAACAGTCGGGTACAGCACTTTTTATCGTCGGTCACGTCACGAAAGAAGGTACGCTGGCGGGGCCGCGCGTTCTCGAGCATATGGTGGATACGGTTCTTTATTTCGAAGGTGACCCAAATGGCCAGTTTCGCGTTATTCGAGCCATTAAAAATCGCTTTGGCGCCGTCAACGAATTAGGGGCGTTTGCCATGACGGAAACCGGGTTGCGCGAAGTGACAAACCCGTCCGCGATCTTTCTTTCCCGCCACGAAGAACCCGTCTCGGGTAGTGTGATTACGGTGACCCGTGAAGGGAGCCGGCCGCTGTTAGTCGAAGTACAAGCGTTGGTGGCGGAAAGCCACTTGGCAAACCCGCGCCGAGTCACGGTGGGCTTGGATCAAAATCGGCTGTCCATGTTGTTGGCGGTGTTGCACCGGCATGGCGGAGTGGCCATGTACGACCAAGATGTCTTTGTAAATATTGTGGGTGGGATGCGTGTGACTGAAACGGCGGCGGATCTGGCGACGCTTTTGGCTGCGTTGTCTTCGTACCGGAATCGCCCTTTGCCAAGAGAACTCGTGGTGTTTGGCGAGGTGGGTTTGGCTGGGGAGATTCGGCCGGTGCAGAATGGCCAAGACAGACTTCGGGAAGCGGAAAAACACGGTTTCAAGCGCGCTATTATCCCTTATGCGAACGTACCAAAACGAGGAATCATGGATCTTGAGTTAACGCCAGTTAAGCGCCTCACTGAAGCCATCGATTGTTTTTAATGCTACATCCGAAGCCGCTGGTCTCGTTTTCAACCGCACCATCACCCAAGGTGTAGGACTTCGCGGTTGAACAGGTCCGGGTCACCCGCGTTGAGTTCCATGAGGCGCCGCAAATGGGTCATGCTTTCGGCGTCGATTTCATTGCAATTTAGGCCAACACGGTTACCCGTGATGTGAGCGACGGTGAGCCCCATCTGGATGACGACGTCGGAGTCGGTGAGTCTTATTTCCAAGCGCACGGATTTCCCAAGGTTACACTCCATGTTTTGGGTCGGTTCAACCAATGCGCCCTTGACGGATATGTCGACGAGATGACAATCCCAACGTCCGTTATCGTCAATAAGCTGGGTGTCTGCGTTAAACCGTATTCGACTGTAGTGCCTATTATCACGTTCGGTGTTGTTGTCCATCAATGTTAGGTCTCCTCGGATTGTTTAACCCATACTCAAGCATGTCACGGCCGGAGCAGGTTTGCGCGTTAGTGTTAATGGGTTCTATACTCATGCGTCGGAAGCGTACTCCTCGGGCGAATCTTCACGATGTTTGCCCCGTATTTCCATGGATATCGTTGATCGGCACGTTAGCGCAAAACCCATTGTTGCCGCTCATAACTCCGGTGCGCGTAGGACGGACATCTAGAAAGTATAAATAACCGGCGAGGATACGCAACGCTTACGCTAAGGCGGTTGCGTTCGCTAGTCGAGAAGCAACCTCTCCATAATGCGTTCGTACAGAAGCGATAACGTATCCAAGTCTTCAACTTTTACACATTCATTAATTTTGTGAATAGTCTTGTTAACGGGCCCGAGTTCTAGAACTTGTGCGCCCATAGGCGCGATAAAACGTCCATCTGAAGTTCCGCCTGACGTAGATAATGTCGCGTCCATGTCCAAGGTCTCTTTGATGGCGGCCTTTGCTGCATCCACCAACTCCCCGCTTTCCGTTATGAACGGTTCGCCTGAGAGCGTCCATTCGATATCATAATTGACGCCATGCTGGTTCAACAGGGCCTCTACCCGTTCGCGTAGCTGCGCCTGGGTCACTGCTGTGGAATATCGAAAATTAAACATGACCCTTAATTCGCCAGGGATGATGTTCGTCACCCCCGCGCCGGCCTGTATGTTGGAGATTTGGAATGAGGTAGCTGGGAAAAACTCGTTGCCCTCGTCCCACTTTTCCGCACATAAGACGGCCAATACGGGAGCAAAACGCTCGATGGGGTTTTCGGCGAGGTGCGGATAGGCAATGTGGCCTTGAACGCCGCGGACAATGAGTGTGCCACTTAACGAGCCGCGTCGACCGTTTTTAACGACATCCCCTACATGGGTTTCGCTGGCAGGTTCACCTACGATGCACCAGTCGATGGTGTCGCCGCGTTTTTTAAGGAGCTCCACGACCTTCACGGTGCCGTTTACGGCAGGCCCTTCCTCGTCGCTTGTGATTAGAAAAGCAATCGAACCCTTGTGGTCAGGGTGCGCGGCAACAAAACGTTCGGTCGCGGTGATCATCGCCGCCAGACTGCCCTTCATGTCGGCAGCCCCGCGTCCGTACAGATAACCATCGCGGACCTCCGGTTGAAAGGGAGGCGAGTCCCATTGCTTTTGCGGGCCGGGCGGCACCACGTCGGTATGCCCCGCAAACACAAGCACTGGCCTGTCATTGCCACGACGTGACCAGAAATTCTTTACCGTCTTGAAACGCAACTTTTCCGACTTAAAATCTATCGCATTTAAACGGTCCATCAATATGTCTTGACATCCGATGTCTTCCGGCGTGACGGAGGGCCGGAAGATTAAATCCGTGGTGAGGTCTAAGGTGTCAGACATAGCGGCATCCTTTCTGAACAGCGATACGTTTCGGGTTGGAGCTCGTACCTTTCTATAAGGCCCTGTTTCTTTTTTATCGGCGAATGAATTGATTTCGTAACCATGTTGAGTATAATTTTTTTTGATTTATCTATTATCTACCTTTGATGAAATCGGCTAGCTTGCCGAAGTCATGACATTTAAATATCTCTAAGCAATTCATTTATCCCCACTTTAGAGCGGGTCTTTTCGTCGACCTGCTTCACAATGACGGCGCAATATAGACTATATTTGCCGTCGCTTGCGGGTAGGCTTCCCGGCACAACTACGGCCCCGGCAGGGACGCGTCCGTAGGTGATCTCTCCGCTCATACGGTTAAAAATGCGTGTACTTTGCCCAATGTAGACCCCCATCGAGATGACTGCGCCTTCTTCGACAATGACACCTTCGACAACTTCCGAGCGGGCGCCAATAAAACAGTTGTCTTCAATAATCGTTGGGCTGGCTTGAAGCGGTTCTAACACCCCCCCTATTCCCACGCCGCCGGAAAGGTGGACGTTCTTACCGATTTGGGCGCACGATCCTACCGTTGCCCATGTATCTACCATTGTACCGCTATCGACGTAGGCCCCGATGTTGACGTAAGAGGGCATTAGCACGACATTGGGTGCGATAAACGCTCCTCTCCTGGCGGTCGCAGGTGGCACGATCCTCACGCCACTATCGCGAAAATCGCGGGAGTTGTAATCCCCGTATTTAGTATCCACTTTGTCAAAATAGTTGGTAAATCCGCCTTTCATAAAGCGGTTATCTTCAATGCGGAACGACAATAACACGGCTTTTTTTAACCATTCGTTAACGGTCCATCCTTTGTCCGTTTTCTCCGCGACCCGTCGACGACCGCTGTCCAGCAAGCCAATTGCCTCCGATACGGCGTCTTTTACGTGGGTCTCGACACTACGGGGCGTGATTTCAGTTCGATTTTCGAACGCTTGCTCGATGACTCGCTGTATTTCTTTCATCGGTCGTCTCCATTTTCATCTATCTATATTAAACTCGTGCAATCTCTACGTGCGTCGTTACTAGCTTCGAGGTTGGTCTATAGCGTGTCAAAAAACTTACGTATTCGCTGCGCAGCTTCGACACATTCCTCTACCGGTGCAACCAAAGCCATTCGAACGTGATGACTGCCAGGATTGCATCCGTCGGACTTACGCGAGAGAAAACTACCTGGCAAAACTGTAACATTTTGTTGGGAATAGAGTTCTCTGGCGAACGTAACATCGTCAATCGTCGTCTTGGGCCAAAGGTAGAACGACGCGTCGGGCTGCGCGACAGACATGCATTGATTCAGAATGGGTAATACCGCATCAAAATTTTCTCGGTATGACGCGCGATTAACTCTAACATGGGCTTCGTTTTGCCACGCTTTGATACTCGCGTTTTGCGTGGGGAGCGGCATGGCGCAGCCGTGATAAGTACGATAGTGGAGGAACTGCGCTAAAATTTCAGCATCGCCCGCGATAAAGCCCGAGCGTAAACCGGGAACGTTGGATCGTTTAGAAAGGCTATGGAAGACGACGCATTGCTGATAGTCGTTATTCCCAAGTTGAGCGGCGGCCTGCAACAGCCCGATCGGTGGATTATTTTCGTCGGCGTAGATCTCGGAGTAGCATTCGTCGGCGGCAAGGATGAAATCATGTTTGCGTGCCAGGTGGATTAGGTTGCTTAGCGTCTCATTGTTGATGACGGCACCACTGGGATTACCTGGTGAGCACAAGTAAAGTAGCTGGCAGCGTTTCCATATTCTCTCCGGTACAGACTCAAAGTCAGGTATAAAATCGTTTTCGGCTAAGGTGTTGAGGTACCACGGTTGCGCGCCTGCTAAAAGCGCGGCGCCCTCGTAGATTTGGTAAAACGGATTGGGCATCACTACAACCGGGCTCGAAGACCGATCAACGACGGCCTGGGCAAACGCGAACAAGGCCTCGCGGGTTCCGTTCACCGGTAATACGTGCTTCTCTGGATCTATACTTGATTCCGGCAATTGGAAACGGTTCGCGACCCACGTTGCGAGGGCGGTACGTAAAGGTTCGGAACCGCGGGTGGAGGGGTAGTTGGCTAGTGTGTGAAGGTGGGTGAGCAACTCCTCACAAATAAACCCCGGGGGTGGATGCTGGGGTTCGCCGATCGAGAGCGCGATGTGCGGTAGTGAGGCGGGGGGCTTAATACCGGCCTTGAGCGTCTCGAGCTTTTCGAAGGGGTAGGAGTGAAGTTGGCCGATGTCGGGATTCATATAAGTTCGTGCGAGTTATTTTTTTCTGCAAAATATTGTGTTTCGTGCGCCACACTGACGGGTCTGTTAGTTCTTCTTTCCTCAGGTTTGCACAATCTCTCGGATTTTGTGTTGTAATGCGAGTTGGTGTACTGCGAATCCATTATCGCAGATAAAACGGTCCATCGGCGTTGCGTTCCGAAACTCGGTGACTAGACCGAATCGGCGTAGCAGGCACCTTGTTATTAATTTTGATCTTTCGCGCGTTGCGGAAAATTTCTTCGTTACCCTGAAAATTATAGGGTCCGGTGATGCGTCGCAAACGGTCCGATTCAATGTTCTCCGACGAGCACCCTGGGCGTTCTTAAGGGTAAGCCCGCTATCTCCCTAACACGCCGACGACCAGAGGTGGAGCCACAAAAACGCGTTTAACATTGTGATGGGAAGCGAGCCAGGGCTCTGACTCTCCATCGCTCCCCACGGGGCTGAGCACAAGCTCGTAGTATAGGATATCCTACCACACCTCGGTACTTCCTTGTGCGGTGAAGAGCACGCGCGGGCGCTTGCAGCTCGTCAGAAATGCGGGTTAGCCCTCGTGCCTCGTAGTTCGCCGATCAAACACGACAAAAATCAAAGCAAGCACTAATCCGGCGATGGCTCCGTAGAGGTGAGAATCAACAACAACAGGACCGCCCGCGACTTCCGCTGTGCCGGGTACGGCACCGATCCATTGCTCCCACATAAGTTTCGCCGCCAAGAAGGCTAACAAAAGCCATTCTAAGCGGTAACCTCGTGTAAGACTGACAATGATCCCAAGGACGAACAAGCCATGAAGCGCCCCCGACAACCCTACGTACCATTGGAGTTCCGGATTTAGAAAAAACAGCCCAAAACCCACGCCTAAACAACTAACGGTCAACGCGACGAGCCATTGGTACAAACCAAGTTGGCGGTAGAAAATGGCCCAGATGAGTGCGAGACCGGCGAGGTTCATCCATAAATGGCTCCACCCCAGGTGGACCAAGTTGCCGCTTAGTATTCGCCAGATCTGACCGGCACTAATCGCGGCGCGATCGAACCGTAGCCATTGGCTTGCCGCCTCGCCGCCAACGGCTAAACCAAAGCATAGTAGCGCGACGCTTGCGGGCAAGGCATGCTGGCCGAGGAGGAGGATTTTTTCCTTAGACTCGCTCGCCATCTAGAGCGTTTCTGAGGTTTCGTTTTATACAGGCGAAACATTCATGACTGTGGAGCGGTTGGTTGTTTTTATCCGTGAGGAAGAAAACATCTTCAACGCGTTCGCCGAAGGTGCCGATTTTTGCGTTTTTAATAGAGACATTACATTCCACCAGGATTTTACCGACAATAGCCAAAAACCCCGGACGGTCCCCTGAAATCAATTCCATGACCGTTCGTTGGTTTGCCAAATCGGTGCTGAATGTGATTTCTGTAGGAATTTCGAAGTGCTTGAGACGGCGTGGCATTCGGCGTTGGTTGAGTATTTCTCGTCGCGAGGAATGCGACACAGCATTTTTTAGCTTTTTCGTAACGCTTTCGATCTGATAAAGGTCCTTTATTGGGTTGCCTTGCGCGTCAAGCACGAGGAAAGTATCTAAAACGAATCCCCGCGTTGTTGTTATGATACGCGCGTCCAGAATATCGAGACCCAATTCGTCCAGCGCTTGGGTCGTCGCCGCGAACAGGTAATCTCGATCCGGTGTATAGAGAAAGATCGATGTGGCGCCACGCGCTTCTTCTTGTCGTATGAGCACCAGCGGGTATTCGCCGGTTACGGCGATTGCTTGTGTATGCCAGGCGATTTCATCGGGGGTGTGTCGTAGAAAATAATCGTCATCAAAGCTTGCCCAAATCTGTTCTATCTGCGTATCAAGCAGCGATTCTATCTGTGTATCAAGCAGCGAGGAGGTACCTAAAAGGCTGCGCACTTGGGCTTGTATCTCGTCGATGTGTTCTATCTTATCAATAGGGTTTTCCAAGCCCCGTCGTAGTGCCCGCGACGTGGTTAGATAAAGCTCGAGCAACAGCGCGTCCTTCCAATTGTTCCATAGACCTGGATTGGTGCCGCGGATATCAGCCACAGTGAGTAAGTAGAGGTAATTGAGATGTACCTGATCGCCGACAATCTTCGCAAAGTTTGCGATAACGTCGGGGTCGCTGATATCTTGTCGTTGCGCAGTAGTGGACATCACCAGGTGATACCTCACGAGCCAGCTCACAACGCGCGCGTCATATTTACTTAAGCCGTGTTTCAGGCAGAAGTCCAAGGCTTCTTCAGCACCTAATTTGCTGTGGTCGCCGCCACGTCCTTTGGCAATGTCGTGGAACAACCCAGCTAAATACAGTATTTCCAGCTTGGGTATTCTACCAACGACTTTGCCGCAAACGGGGTTTTCATTGGCGTATTTGGGTACTGTGAAACGACGCATATTGCGCAGCACCATCAAGCTGTGCTCGTCCACCGTATAGGCATGGAATAAGTCATATTGCATCAGACCAACAACTCTACCGAAGGCGGGAATGTATTCGGCCAAGATGCCGTATCGATTCATTCGTCGCAATTGGTGCGTGATGCCGATAGGCTGGCGAAGTATTTCCATAAATAAACTTCGATTACGTAGGTCATTGCGGAATTTTTCGTCGATGAGGTGGCGATGGTCTCTTATCAGGCGGATTGTTGATGCGCGAACGCCGTAAAATTCCGGGTGTTGTTGAAGTAATAAGAAGATTTCCAGCAATGCAAACGGGTAACGCATAAACACGTCGTCGTCTGTAACTTCAATGAAGCCGCGCTGGGTTTGAAACCGGTTGCTCAATGGTATAGGTTCGCTCGGCTCATCGGCGTGCAGGATAACTTCTTGAAATAGCTGTAGAAGCATCTCGTTGAGCCTGTTGAGTTCCGTTATGGTGACGTAATAGTCTTTCATAAACTTCTCAACGGCACGCCGATGCTCCGTGTCCTGATAACCGAACTGTTGGGCTAAGGTTTTTTGGTGGTCAAATAGGAGGCGGTCTTCGCGCCTACCGGCGAGAAAATGCAGGCCCATGCGTACTTTCCACAAGAACGCCTGACCGTCCATGAGGCTGTGGTATTCCAATTCGGTCAAGAACCGGTGATGCACCAAATCGTGGAGTGTTTTGGCGCCGAAGTGGCGTTTGGCGACCCAACCGATCATTTGGATGTCGCGTAACCCCCCCGGACCTTCCTTAACATTTGGCTCCAAGTTGTACACCGCGTCATGGAATTTATGGTGGCGGGCTATCTGTTCTCGCCACTTGGCCTCAAAAAAGTCGCGGCTTGGCCAAATTCTATCGGGGCTTATGCGCTTGTTCATCGCCTCAAAGAGGTCGAGCGGCCCTGCCAGCAATCGCGCCTCCATAAGGCTGGTGACGACAGTGATGTCGCCGGCCGCCTGGTTAACGCATTCTGCGACAGAACGGGTGCTGTGGCCGACGTCTATTTTTAGGTCCCAGATGAGGGTCAGAAATCCTTCGATACTCTCACGGTAACCGCCGTGATCAGATTGGCGAAGCAGTATAAGAAGGTCGATGTCCGAACCCGAATGCAGTTCTCGGCGACCGTAACCGCCGACAGCGACTAACGCGATATTCGTCTGCTTACTGTCAATGAAATAATGCCACGCGCGCCTGATGAGTTGATCCAGTACGTCAGCGCGTTGATGGACGAGCACGCTTGTATCGACGCCTTCGAAGAAGCGGTCCTTAAGCGCTTGATCGGCGCGCGATAGCACGTCTCGGAAAGCCGGCAAAGGGCTAATGGGGCTATCTCTTAGCGCTTCCTCTAGTGCGGGCGCGTCTATTAATGTTATATCGGATCTAGACATTCAACGATGTGGCGGTTGCGGCACCTGTTCCAGTTGTAGCATTATGGCGCGGAAGCTTTGCCAAGCGATCGCCTCAACGCCCAAAACGTGGATTAATTATGACCCGAGCCCTTGGGCTCGCGAAAAAATAACTTACGATTTTCGCATCCCATCTTCGGGCCATCTTTGAACAATCCTCAATCGCAAAATCCTCGAGTTAGCCGGGCTAGTCCTGCGGTTTTTGCTCAATCGGATTGTCCAAATCTGACCCAAATCTGGGCGCGAAAAATGCGAAGTTATTTTTTCGCGAGCCCTTAGTGGATTAGATGTCATCCCCCGGGCGGCGGGTTAAGACCTCAAATCCCGACTCGGCCACCAACAGGGTGTGTTCCCACTGAGCCGACAAGCTGCGGTCTTTTGTGACCACCGTCCATTTGTCAGGTCGAAGTTTAACATGGCGTTTACCCGCATTGATCATTGGTTCTATGGTGAATGTCATCCCCGGCTCCAGCACTAAACCCGTACCGGGTGTTCCGTAATGCAACACCTCAGGTTTTTCGTGAAAGGCTTTGCCGATCCCATGCCCACAATACTCGCGAACCACTGAACAATTATTGCTTTCGGCGTGTCGCTGAATGGCGTGGCCAATGTCGCCAAGTCGAACTCCCGGCCGTACCATTTCTATACCCAAGCGCATACACTCGTAGCTTACCTGAGTGACGCGTTTCGCTTTAATCGAAGGTTCTCCTACGAAAAACATTTTACTGGTGTCGCCGTGGTACTCGTCTTTGATGACTGTGATATCGATATTAATAATATCCCCATTCTTAAGGCGTTTATTTCCTGGGATCCCGTGGCACACTTGGTGATTAACTGAAGTGCAAATGGATTTTGGAAAGCCGTGGTAGTTTAACGGCGCCGGGATTGCGTCTTGCTCTTCTACGATGTATCGGTGACAAATATCGTCTAATTCCTGGGTGGTAACGCCAGGCTGGACGTAGGGGCGTATCATGTGCAGCACATCGGCGGCAAGCCGGCCCGCAATGCGCATTTTCTCAATTTCATCCTTTGATTTAATATGTACGCCCATTTTTATTCGACTTATTACCGGTTACCTTTGTCGCGTTATTCTGTCAATCGTTAAATTAATACGTGGGCTGCAATCTTACCCGTCGTTCTCACTTTTCGCTACCTGTAAACGACGGCCTCGGTAAGCGAATGGCTGTATCGGCCAATTGAGTCTGTCATTATGGAGCAGGTGTGTTCAGCGGATCGAACTCCCCGTAAATTTGAGTAGCCTCCCGTCCGTCGAGTTCAGTGTTAAAAAGCCCTTAGGACTCGAGAAAAAATAACTTACGATTTTCGCATTCCATCGTTGGGCCATCTTTGAACAATCCTCAATCGCAAAATCCTCGAATTAGCCGGGCTAGTCCAGCGGTTTTGCTCAATCGGATGGTCCAAATCTGACCCAAAGCTGGGCGCGAAAAATGCGAAGTCATTTTTTCGCGAGCCCTTAACTTTAAATTTAAGTCACAGCTCTGACCGCTCTTTGTTCGTCCATGAATCCGCGGTATAAGTACATCCCTTTACAAAACCACCGATTGATCCCGCCCGGCTGCGCTGGAAAAACGTGAAAGATACCGAATATGGTTCGGCGCGTCCGTGCGCCTCGACACCAAAAAATACAAATTAATCTTTAGCGCCAGCCCTTAGCGTTACGAGCATTATGCTTATTGCCCGCCCTCGTCAGAAACCCGTATTAGAGGCGCCGCCTCATTTTCAAGTCATCAATACAAAACAGACGGTTATGTGGCTGAGGCGATCGCGAACATTGTGATAGGGGGGAGTTTATGATATAAATCGCGCGGGCTTTACTCATCTTTAACTTAGAGTCTCTCAAGTCGTCCGTTCGCTTTGTTGCACGCTTCGTTCAGTCGTCCAATGGGCGGCGGTGTTCGCTGATCGGAAATGGCCGGGACATAACATCTTTAGGCCGCGAAGGGTAGCGAACTGGACGAAGAGACTGAGGCTGCAAGGAAAACGGCAATACTTTCAGTCTGTTACCCTTACGTAGCGCCTACTTACTACACACACGCTTCGTCACATGCGTCAGGGTGCTGTGGCGCCATACGAGACGCACGCTAAGCGCTTGCGGCTTCACGGTCGACGCATGGGGAGTGTGGAGGTTTAACCCTGAATCTGAGGAGTTTAATTTTATGGCAAATGTATCAATGCGCCAGATGTTGGAGGCGGGTGTCCATTTCGGTCATCAAACACGATTTTGGAATCCTAAAATGGGTCCATACATCTTCGGCGAACGCAATCGTATTCATATTATAAATTTGGAAAAGTCGTTGCCCATGTACAACGACGCGATGAATTTTATCGGCCGTCTCGCGTCAAAGAAAGGCCGTATATTATTTGTGGGTACTAAGCGTGCGGCTCACGAAGTGATTAAGCAAGAAGCAATTCGCTGTGGAATGCCTTACGTTAACCAACGTTGGTTAGGCGGCATGTTGACTAATTTCCAAACAATTAAGCAGTCCGTTAGGCGTCTTAAAGAGTTAGAAGCGATGGCGGAGGACGGAAGTCTTGAAAGGTTCAACAAAAAAGAAGCGCTAGGCCTAACGAGGGAGTTGGGCAAATTGGAGGCAAGCATCGGAGGCATCAAAGACATGGCAACATTACCCGATGCGTTATTTATTGTTGACGTAGGGCATGAGAACATTGCCGTCAATGAAGCGAAAAAACTAGGCATTCCAGTCGTTGGCGTCGTGGATACCAACAACGCCCCCGAAGGTGTTGACTACGTGATCCCGGGAAATGATGACTCTATTCGCTCGATCAAGCTCTATATCGAGGGCGCTGCGGAAGCCATTACCGAAGGGCGGACGATCGTCGTAACGGAGGGTGCTTCCGACGAATTTGTTGCGGTGGATGAGGAAGGTGAGGCGGTTGCTGAGCTGGCAGAATCCACGAAGAGAGCAAAATCAACAGCAAAGCCGGCGAGCGAGGCAACTGTCGTAACGACAAAGGATGAGTCGGGACAGGAGAGTGAAACGCAACAGGCTGAACGCGGCTCGGCTGATATCCAACCGTCGGAAACGTAATCGGATGGCACCGAGGGGCGATTAAGGCCTCTAATAGTTTTGTAAATTCTAGGTTAGTAAATTCCGTAAGGCCGCTAAAAGTAGGTTTATATATTCCCTAACTAAGGCCACTAAAAGGGTGGCCGTCGGAAGACAGGGAGTAACTAAGACCGGACTGTCGTATATTTAAGGCGAGCCTTTGTTGGGTGTGATGATAGCGGTGCCACGTCACCGCGTCCGCCCTACCGCTTTAACCGGACGCTGCGGTTTTTTTTAACAGTTTTTTGAGGGGTAAGAACATGGCTATATCGGCAGCACAGGTCAAAGAGCTGCGGGAGCGTACCGGCTCCGGCATGATGGAGTGTAAGAAAGCCTTAACGGAAACCAATGGGAACATCGAGGCCGCGATCGAACTCATGCGCAAGTCGGGGCTCGCGAAAGCCGACAAGAAGGCGGGTCGCATCGCGGCGGATGGATTGATTGCGTTGCAGATCACTGACGACGCGAGCCACGGCGTGATGGTAGAGGTTAATTGCGAAACGGACTTTGTCGCCAAAGGCGACGATTTTAAGCAATTCGCGCAAAACATTACACAGCGGATCATCGATGGACGACCAGGCAGTGTCGAAGAATTAATGGCAATGCCCTACGGCCCAGCCGAGGATGAGACAGTCAATCAAACGCGTCAGCACCTTGTCGCGAAAATTGGTGAGAACGTGTCAGTGCGACGTATCGCTGACCTAAGTGCAGCCGGAGGCATCGTCGGCGGTTACTCGCACGGGGCCCGAATCGGTGTATTGGTACAGCTTGAAGGGGGTGATGCGGCGTTGGCGAAGGACATTGCGATGCACGTTGCTGCGAGTAAGCCGATCTGCGTCGCGGCGGACGACGTACCGACTGATGCTATCGAAAAAGAAAGAGAAATTTTCAGGGCTCAAGCTGCGGAGAGCGGAAAACCCGAGGAGATAGTGGAAAAAATGGTCGCCGGCCGCGTTAATAAATACTTAAAGGAGATTACCTTGCTCGGGCAACCCTTTGTCAAAGATCCTGACGTTACCGTGGAGAAGTTGCTAAAGGGGGCTGGCGCAAAAGTGATTCGGTTTGAGCGTTTTGAGGTCGGAGAAGGCATTGAAAAGAAAGAGGAAAACTTTGCGGAAGAAGTGATGTCGCAAGTTCGCGGGAGCTAAGTCAGTGTCAGACTACTCAGACGATGAGCCGCGGTATAAGCGTGTCTTGCTCAAGCTAAGCGGCGAGGCGCTGATGGGAGATGCCCAGTATGGGATAAGCCCGGAGGTTATCCAACGCATTGCATATGAAGTACGCGAGCTTATCGAGTCCCGTGTCGAAGTTGGACTGGTAATCGGGGGTGGGAACATATTCCGCGGAGCGGGGCTCGCGGCAGAGGGATTAGACCGTGTTACTGCCGACCAGATGGGCATGCTCGCTACTGTGATCAACGCCTTGGCGATGCAAGATGCGCTGGAGCGTATCAACGTCTTCGCGCGCGTGATGTCAGCCCTCAAAATCAATCAAATATGCGAGGACTACATACGGCGGCGAGCCGTTCGGCACTTAGAGAAAGGCCGTGTCGTCATTTTCGCCGCCGGCACCGGCAACCCATTTTTCACCACCGACTCGGCGGCGAGTTTACGGGCCATTGAAATCAGCGCCGATCTTCTAATCAAGGCAACGAAAGTCGATGGCGTATACTCGGCTGATCCGGTTGTCCACTCAGATGCCAAGCGGTTTTCGCGATTGACTTATGACGAGGTGTTGCACCGTAAGCTCGCGGTCATGGATGCCACTGCAATCGTGCTATGTCGCGACTATAAGATGCCTTTGCGTATTTTAGATTTAAATAAACCGGGTGCCCTAATGCGGGCTGTTACTGGGGGCGATGAAGGCACATTGGTCGAGTAAACGAGGCTCGCGCGGAGCTTTATAGCCTACAAAGCAGCGCGACATGGGCGTGTCGGGCGCACGGTCTAAACCATCTTCTGTGCACGTCGGTCTGCGAGCAAGCGGCGATGGACTAAAATTTGCGAAGACGAGGAACTTTTTTCCGCGACACTTTCAGTTTAAGGAGGGGAATATGGTCGAAGATATTAAGAAAGACGCCGCGGCCAGGATGGGTAAAAGTATCGAGGCTCTACGCGACGAGTTCGCCCGCCTTCGCACTGGTCGGGCGCATACGAGTTTGTTGGACCACATAACGGTCGCCTACTACGGTTCGGAAGTGCCGCTGAGTCAAGTAGCGAACGTTGCCGTGCAAGATTCTCGAACCCTTGCGGTAACGCCTTGGGAAAAAAACATGATTGCCGTCGTCGAGAAGGCGATTCTGCAATCCGATCTTGGTCTCAACCCAGCCACTGCGGGTAATGTTGTGCGCGTTCCTTTACCAGCGCTTACTGAGGAGCGGCGTCGCGACATGATTCGCGTTGTACGTCAAGAGGCTGAAGGCGCGAGGATAGCTGTTCGTAATATTCGGCGCGAGGCCAACAGTGATTTGAAAACACTTCTCAAAGAGAAGGATATCTCCGAAGACGACGAGCGTCGAAGCGAAGAAGAGATCCAAAAACTAACTGACAAATACGTTGCCGAAGTTGATAAGCTTCTGGGCGAAAAAGAAAAGGATCTGATGGAAATATAGTGGACGTCGGTTGCGGGGAGTTCCCCACTGGGCGTCGCGCTCGATGGCCCGATCGACCGCCGGGTGCGCACCGTTGATTTAGTGATGAATGAAAACCAATTTTTTTGAAGCGCGAAGCATGAGCAGCCAACCTACTGAGAATAACGTAACGACGCCGCGGCATATCGCAGTCATTATGGACGGTAACGGGCGGTGGGCGAAGAGGCGGCGGTTGCCGCGGGTGGCGGGGCACCGGGCGGGTGTCGAAGCCGTTCGTTCGACGGTAAAAGCATGTGCGAAGCGAGGCGTTGAAGCGCTGACGCTTTTTGCGTTCAGTAGTGAGAACTGGCGCCGGCCCGAGCAGGAAGTCGGATTGTTAATGGATCTTTTTCTGACGGCGCTTGAACGTGAGACCCAGAGCCTGCACAAAAACGATGTGCGGTTACGAGTGATTGGCAACATCGCGGCGTTCGGCGACAAATTAAAGCAAAAGATACGTGAGGCGGAGGACCTTACCGCCAACAATAACGGATTAAAGCTTAATATCGCCGCAAATTACGGGGGACGCTGGGATATTACCCAGGCCGCGCGGCGGCTCGCGCAACAGGTTGTTGAAGGCCAACGTCAGCTAAGCGATATCACGGAGGAGACCTTAGAGTCATGCCAATTACTTCATGGACTGCCTGAGCCCGATTTGTTTATTCGGACAGGCGGTGAGAAGCGCATCAGCAACTTCCTATTGTGGCATTTGGCTTACACGGAATTATACTTCACTGACGTTTGTTGGCCTGACTTTGATAACGCTGCATTGGATTCGGCCATTGCCTCGTACTCCGCTCGTGAGCGCCGCTTTGGACGAACCAGCGAGCAGGTTCAACAGGGTGCTTAAACAACGCCTGATCACGGCACTGGTACTTATTCCTCTTTTTATTTGGGGTGTTCTTCGCCTGCCATCGGCCTATCTGGCGGCTATCCTTGGTGCCATCGTACTTCTAGGCGCATGGGAATGGTCTAAGTTATTCCCGTGGACTCAGCGCTTTCGAAGCATTTTCTTAGCGGTTGCTGCCGCGGGTTTAGTGGGAGGCTATCAAATTGCGTCGAGCCAGGTCGGCTTATCCGTTATACTGTGGATAGCGTTTTGTTGGTGGGTTTTCGCGTTCGCATGGGTGGTTCGCGCACGGCGTCAGCACGCCGACACAGTCGATTCTTCGGAAAAGCTGGACGAAAGAACGACGATAGCCACGGGCTGCTCTGCGGCCATTGGTTGGATGGTCTTGCTTCCGAGTTTCGTCGCCCTCGTTGCGCTCCACTCGAGCGAAACCTTGGGTCCAGGTTACACGTTGTTCTGCCTTACATTAATGTGGGTAGCCGACAGTGGCGCGTACTTTTCAGGACGGCAGTGGGGACGAAGGAAACTTGCACCATGGGTAAGTCCCGGCAAGTCCTGGGAAGGCGTAGCCGGTGGTGGTCTTTTATCGGGCGTTTGGGCCGTTGTTGGCGGCAT
This sequence comes from uncultured Chromatiaceae bacterium, assembly GCA_945787615.1. Classification (GTDB taxonomy): domain Bacteria; phylum Pseudomonadota; class Gammaproteobacteria; order JAADHS01; family JAADHS01; genus CALZJI01. The sequence goes on from CALZJI010000155.1 coordinate 17,044, forward strand.
CGCGCTGGGACTGGAGTGGCAACAGATCGTGTTTTTCGTCCTGCTTAGTTTGGTCACAGTCGGCTTCTCGATCATAGGGGACCTGTTTGAGAGCATGTTTAAAAGACTGGCCCGGGTGAAAGATAGCGGTCAATTGCTTCCGGGCCACGGTGGTGTGTTGGATCGTATCGATAGCGTGACGGCAGGTGCGCCAATTTTCCTACTAGGTTTAGGTTTATTCGTTTAAAGGAGCCGACATTTGCTTGGCGTCACAGTGTTAGGAGCGACTGGCTCGATTGGGATGAGCACTCTGGATGTGGTGTTACGCCATCCACAGCGTTTTCGCGTCGTTGCCTTAACCGCCAATAGAGACGTTAAGCGCATGCTAGCCCTGTGTGAAATCCATCAACCGGATTTCGCTGTTATGGCCGATGGTCGTGCTGCTCAGCAGGTGCGCGACGAATTACAAACCAAAAAGTGTGGCACGGAAGTGCTCGATGGTGTTTCCGGGCTGGAACACGTGGTGCGGTTGTCGGATGTCCACACCGTGATGGCAGCCATTGTCGGAGGCGCGGGGTTATTGCCAACGCTGGCCGCGGCCCAAGCGGGCAAGCGTGTATTGCTCGCCAATAAAGAGGCATTGGTAATGTCCGGAAACTTGTTCATGGATACGGTTCGCCGCTCGGGCGCGGAACTGTTGCCCGTGGACAGTGAACACAATGCCATTTTTCAATGTATGCCGGCGGGTTTTTCCGAAGGTTTCGATCGCGTGGGTATACGACGGATTTTGTTAACCGCCTCGGGCGGCCCGTTTCGAACGCTACCCTTGGAGGCGTTATCCGAGGTGACGCCCGAGCAAGCCTGCGCCCATCCAAACTGGGTGATGGGCCGCAAGATATCCGTGGATTCTGCAACCATGATGAATAAGGGCCTGGAGGTTATTGAAGCGTGTTGGCTCTTCAATACGTCTCCTGATGTGGTACAAGTCGTGTTGCACCCACAGAGCGTCGTGCACTCAATGGTTGAGTATGTGGACGGTTCAATTTTGGCCCAGTTCGGAAGTCCCGATATGCGTACGCCCATCGCCCACGCTTTGGCGTGGCCAGAGCGCATTGAATCCGGCGTGAAGAGGTTAAATATATTTGATGTGGCGCGCTTGGACTTTGAACCGCCAGACGAGAGTCGCTTTCCGTGTCTACGCCTTGCCTACGAGGCCATCGCGGCTGGGGGGACCGCAACGACGGTGTTGAATGCGGCCAACGAGATTGCCGTCGCCGCGTTTCTCGAGGGGCGTCTCCGGTTTCTTGCTATTCCTGAGATTATTGAGAACACGTGCAGCGATATAGCAGCGAGCGAAGCGGATTCACTGGACGGAATTCTGGACGCGGATAGGCAAGCGCGACAGCGGGCGAACGAGCTCGTCGCCGCTGTGGCGAATTGAGTCGGCTGTGGATTCGTTCTTATCATCACTATTTTTTTTCGTAGTCACGCTCGGCATACTCATTACCTTTCATGAGTTTGGGCACTTTTGGGTTGCGCGTAAACTCGGCGTAAAGGTGCTTCGATTTTCCGTAGGCTTTGGTATGCCCTTGTGGTCCATTAGACGAGGCCCGGATAATACCGAGTACGTTATCGCCGCGCTGCCCTTAGGCGGCTACGTCAAGATGCTCGACGAAAGGGAAGGCGATGTTTCCAGCGAGGAGTTAGGGCGGGCGTTTAACCGACAGCCTTTAGCGAGTCGCGCGGCGATTGTCGCGGCAGGTCCTGTTTTTAACTTCTTACTGGCCATCCTAATCTATTGGCTGGTGTTTATGTTGGGCGTCTCGGGTTTGAAGCCTATCGTCGGCGAAGTGACGCCCGGTACTGTTGCAGCGGCCGGGGGGTTTAGTTCTGGCGATGAAATATTGGCGGTTGCTGACCGAGAGACACCAGCATGGAGAAATGTGATCCTAGCCGTACTTGATCAGGCCTTGGCCGAAGAGACGGTCCGGGTCGACGTGAAAGACGCGCACCAGCAATTGGTTGAGCGTGTACTGGATCTTTCTGGCATTTCAGCGGAATTGGATCAAGGGGATGTGCTCGAGATTCTTGGGATAGAGCCGGCGCGACTAAAAATTCCGGCCGTTATCGGCCGTTTGGAGGCCGGGAGTCCGGCGTTGGAGGCGGGTCTGCAATCGGGGGATTTTGTTATTAAGGCGGCGGGGAAGCCCGTCGAGGATTGGGCAACTTGGGTTGAACTCATTCGTAGTAAGCCCGAGGAAGCCATTCATATTGAGGTGGAGCGCGACGGTAAAGTGGTGCCCTTGGTTCTCCGTCCGGAGCGTGTTCAAGGTAAAAATGGCGCCTACGGGCGTATCGGCGCTGCCGTCCAGCCTCAAGTCGATCTGGTGGAACAATTCACGGTAGTACAGCGATACGGCCCGATTGCCGCGTTAGGGAAAGCGTTAGAGAAGACCTGGGATGTATCTATTTTAACATTGCGGATGTTATACCACATGATCTTCGGTGACGTGTCAATCACCAATCTGAGCGGGCCGATTAGCATCGCACAGTATGCCGGGGGGTCGGCGAGTATTGGTCTTGTGCCGTTCTTAACGTTTCTTGCGATTGTTAGTATCAGCTTAGGCGTGTTGAATTTGTTACCAATTCCAGTATTGGACGGTGGTCACTTAATGTTCTATTTCGCTGAGTTTGTTAAGGGAAGCCCGGTTTCGCCGCAGACAGAAGCATTGGGTCAGCGCGTCGGAGTAATGGTTATTCTTAGTCTAATGGTATTTGCATTTTATAACGACCTAGTTCGAATTTTCGGTTAAGCAGAAGGGTGCTCGCAATAATTAATGAGAATGAGAGTACTGATATTTTTCGTGGGGATGTTATTCGCGGTTGGGGTGTGGGCATCTTTTACACCATTTGAAGTAAAGGATATCAAGCTGGAAGGATTGCAACGTATTTCCGCCGGCACTGTGTTCAATTCTTTACCCATTCGCATTGGCGAGATTATGGACGCGGAACGATCCGTGGAAGCCATTAGGGAGCTGTTTAAGACAGGCTTCTTCGAAGATGTACGACTGTCCAGGGAAGACGGCGTATTGGTCGTTGCTTTCGTTGAACGACCCTCTATCGCAGACATTAAGCTATCTGGGAATAAGGATATTGATTCCGAACAACTCACTGATGCTTTGAAGCAAATTGGACTGTCAAAAGGGCGAACTTTCAACCGCTCATTACTGGACCAAGTTGAGCAAGAGTTGCAGCGCCAATATTTCAGTCGTGGCAAATACGGTGTCAAGATTAAATCAACTGTTAATGAACTGGAACGAAATCGCGTTGATATAGGCATTGAAGTGTTTGAGGGAGCGGTAGCGAAAATATCCCAAATCAATATAGTCGGCAACAGCGCATTTAGCGACGAGACGCTGCTAGGTCGCTTCCAGTTGGGAGCGCGAGGAACGTTCGCGCTATTCAGTAGCCGTGACCAATATTCCAAGCAAAAGTTGTCGGCAGACCTGGAAGCGCTAAAGTCCTTCTATCTCGACAGGGGCTTTATTAACTTCCATATCGCTTCGACGCAGGTTTCTATTACGCCGGACAAACGAAGCGTTTACGTTACGATTAATGTCCAAGAGGGAGAAAAATACACTGTTAAGGACGTGAAGCTTGCGGGCGATTTGGTCGTCTCCGAATTGGCGTTAAGGCCTTTGATTTCTATAAAGCGTGGCGATGTGTTTTCGCGGCGAGCGATTACGGACAGCAGTAGTCGCTTAAGTGACCGTTTTGGGGAGGAGGGTTACGCATTCTCGAATATTAATCCTGTGCCCGATATCAATAATGAAACGCGGGAAGTATCGTTGACGTTTTTTGTTGATCCAGGGAAGCGAATTTACGTTCGGCGCATTAACGTTTCGGGCAACACACAGACCAAGGACGAAGTAATTCGTCGAGAGTTTCGTCAGATGGAAGGGGCGTGGATTGCCACCAACCAGGTTAATCGCTCCCGTGTCAGGTTGCAGCGTCTTGGATACTTTGAAGATGTAAATGTGGAAACGCCGGCGGTGCCGGGCGTCGAGGATCAAGTGGATGTGAATTTCAGCGTTACGGAACGTTCCACGGGGAGTCTGCAAGCCGGCATAGGCTATTCAGAGTCGCAAGGGGTTTTACTTACCGCAAATATTAGTCACAACAATTTTTTTGGCACTGGAAAGCGCGTGAGTGCAGAGATTAACACGAGTAGTGTGAATACAATTTATAGCTTCTCATACACGAATCCGTACTACACACTGGACGGCGTAAGTCGCGGATTTAGAGGGTTCTATCGAAAAACCGACTCTGGAGCGCGCAATACGGCGGACTACAACGCGGATACGTACGGGATCGGTATTGATTACGGTATACCTCTTTCCGAGTTTAATCGTTTCCGGTTCGGTTTTAGCTTAGAACACACTACAATCAATACCACTCCCGCAACACCGCAGGCTTATCGGGATTTTCTTGAGGCCAATACAGACGACTTTGATGCGGTAATCGCTTCCGCGGGCTGGTCTTACGATTCACGCAATCGAGCGATATTCCCGAACAGGGGAACTTTCCATAATATTGGTGCGGAAATAGCGGTCCCAGGTAGCGGCCTGCAATATTATAAAATAACATCTCGGTCGCAATGGTTTCAGCCACTAACGCGATCTTTAACATTTTCCTTACGTGGGCAAGTGGGGTACGGTGACGGTTACGGAGGTACGTCCACCTTACCGTTTTTTGAAAATTTTTACGCTGGAGGGGTGCGCACTGTGCGCGGTTTCCGCGCCAATAGCCTTGGGCCCAAGGAAGGTGGGGACCCGTTGGGCGGCGCACTAAAAGTGGTCGGTAACGCCGAAATCATTTTTCCTGTACCGTTTAATCCGGAGGCAAAGGCCGTTCAACTGAGTGCGTTTTACGATATCGGTAGCGTATATGAAAACGCGGATGACTTTGACGTCTCTGAACTGCGTGCATCGGTAGGGCTTTCTTTGACATGGTTGTCACCAATTGGTCCAATGGTTTTCAGCTTGGCTGAGCCAGTACGCTCTCAACTCGGGGATGAAACGGAGAGCTTTCAGTTCTCGTTGGGTGCCCCGCTCTAGAGCGGTAATGGGCGCCTCAGTTATTTAAATGTCGAGAGCCCCGACTGGCGGTTTACCTGCTCACTACAGCCTAACAGGGCGCGAAGGACATGGCGTGCATGAGCCCGAACGATTATTATAACGAGTGAATATGACGGGGAGTCCGAAGTGGTAGTTCTAAGACAACGTAAACTTAAAGTAACTTGGATATTTTTGTTGGTTTTGGCTTGGGCGCCGGTCAGTTACGCCGAGCTTAAGCTGGGTTACGTCAATGCTGCGCGATTGCTGGAAGAAGCGCCTCAAGCTGAGCTTGCAACGACGAGACTAAAGGAAGAGTTTGCACCTCGCGAAGATAATATCGTTGCATTGCAGAAGGAGCTCGGTGATCTGGAGGAGCAATTGCGCCGTAATGCCGATGTAATGACGGAATCGGGTCGCCGTAAGTTAGAGCGTGAAGTTGTATCCAATAAGCGAGAGTTGCGGCGTATACAGGATGAGTTTCGCGACGACCTTAATTTTCGACGCAATGAGGAAATAGGAAAACTTCAGCAATTGGTAAAAGAAATTATCGAGAAGGTGGGGAAAGACGAGGGCTATGATTTGATTCTGTTTGAGGGCATAGCGTTTGCCAATGAACGTATAGACTTGACTGACACTATTTTACAGCGGCTTGAACGGGAAACGGGAGCGAGCGGTTCCAAGAGTCGTAAGAACTAAGACGTGGTCGAAGAGTGTGACCAAGACACTAGTAGAATTAGCTAACTACGTTGGAGGCGAAGTCAAGGGTGACGGTGGGTGCGTTATCAAATCTGTCGCCACACTGGATCGTGCCGGTGAAGGCGATGTTACGTTTCTTGCAAACGTGCATTATCGTAAACTACTTCCATCCACTAACGCCACGGCGGTCATTTTGTCGTCGCGAGACGTCGAGCTATGCCCGGTTAACGCCATAGTCGTCGCGGATCCGTACGTTGGGTACGCGAAAGTTGCCGGGATTCTAAATCCGTTGCCGACTCCGGAGGCCGGGATACACCCGAGTGCCGTCGTCGACAGGTCCTGCGATATTGCCGGCTCGGCGCATGTGGGTCCGGGCAGCGTGATCGGAGCTGAAACAATCATAGGTGAAAGGGCATATATTGGCCCGGGATGTGTGATTGGCGCCAACAGTTCTATCGGCGACGATACTCGACTGTTCGCAAATGTTACAATTTGCTGCGGTTCAATTGTCGGTCAACGAGTATTGGTGCACCCTGGCGTCGTCATAGGAAGCGACGGTTTTGGTATTGCGAATGATGGCGGCCGTTGGATCAAGGTTCCACAACTGGGGTGCGTCAGAGTCGGGAATGACGTAGAAATCGGTGCCAACACAACTGTTGACCGAGGGGCCCTGGACGACACGATAATTGAGGATGGTGTAAAATTAGATAACCAAATTCAGGTCGCGCATAATGTCAGAATTGGTGCGCATACCGTAATCGCAGGATGCGTAGGTATCGCTGGTAGTGCCCATATCGGTAAACACTGCGCGCTGGCTGGAGGCGTCGGTATCGTTGGCCATTTGCAGATTGCCGATCACGTCCAAGTTACCGGAATGTCGATGGTTACCAAATCTATTTCTGAGCCAGGCGTATATTCGTCTGGTACCCCTCTGCAGACGAATAAGGATTGGCATAAAAATGCGGTCAGGTTTAAACAGCTAGACGAGATGGCAAAGAGGCTGAAGGCTTTGGAAAAGGTGCTTGATGGTAAAGATTAGGGACTAGCCCGCATTTCTCACCGGGACGGGGCGATAATTGCGCAGGGGTTTACAGACTACATCCCTGTAAGTTGCTCTAACGGGCCGCAACGCGTTCACAAAATTGTATGGAACAATTTCGAACATCCCGTTTCGCGGGATGGCCCTAAGGGTGAGACACAAGGACGTGCAAGTGTCGCGAGAGCGCAGGAGCCTGAAGTTACCGCAGGAGGTCCGACCTCCAGGGATGGAGGAGATAGAATCACGCCGGGAGCAGTGATCGAGAGCAGCGCATGGAGCAGTTGCCGAGGGATGCGTCGAACAGAATTCTTGTGGAACACCTCGGCGCCCCCTTGAGGGGTGAAGGACAAGCGAGGGCGACCGGATCTGGTGAGAATGCAGGCTAGATGTATCGTCGCCACTACCGTTGAGATTCCGGCAATGCTGATAAAAACGAACCGTTTTTTTAAAAAAATATAAGCCGGAATTAGTAGCGCCAGTTCACTTCAAGCGCATGTAATCTCTTTTAATAAGATTCATGAAAGAAGAAATCCTCGCCTCACAAAGGCGCCCTAAAGGTCTCTTCTTTAAAATAAAAGGATAGAACGTTGACCTCAATGGATATCACAGAAGTGCTTGATCACCTGCCGCATCGCTATCCATTCTTGTTGATAGATAGGGTGGTGGAGATCGTGCCGGGTGAGTCATTGCGCGGCTACAAGAATGTCACCTATAACGAGCCGTTTTTTACGGGTCATTTCCCACAACGCCCGGTTATGCCTGGTGTCTTGATTCTGGAGGCGTTGGCGCAAGCGGCCGGGGTGTTGGCGTTCAAAACAGTTGGCCGGCAGCCAACCGATACATCCCTTTTCTACCTAGCGGGCATCGATAATGTCCGTTTCAAACATCCGGTGGTGCCGGGAGACCAGTTGATTTTGGAGGTCAAGGTGTTGCGCACTTCCAGGCGAGTTTGGAAGTTTAGTGGCGAGGCGTCTGTCGATGGTAAGTTCGTTGCGGGCGGGGAAATTATGTGCGCCGAAGGGGACGCGTAGCTTTGATCGATCCTCGCGCCGTTATCGATCCATCTGCGCGAATCGACCGGAATGTCAGCGTTGGTCCCTATAGTGTTATAGGCGCTAACGTCGAGATCGGCGAGGGAACGTGGATCGGTCCCCTCGTCGTTATCAATGGCCCAACGCGAATTGGCCGAGACAACAAGATCTATCAATTCGCTTCCCTCGGTGATGCACCCCAGGATAAAAAGTACGCTGGCGAGGATACGCGGTTAGAGATTGGGGATCGAAACGTTATCCGTGAGTATTGTACGTTTAACCGCGGAACCAGCCAAGGTGCGGGCGAAACTCGATTGGGCCACGATAACTGGGTGATGGCCTATGTTCATGTGGCTCATGACTGTTTTATCGGCGATCAGACAATACTCGCTAACGGGGCATCGCTAGCTGGGCACGTTATCGTGGAGGACTACGCAATTCTTGGGGGATTTACCCTCGTTCATCAATTTTGTATGCTTGGCGCGCACTGTTTCACGTCGTTTAGTACGCGGATTTCTAAAGATGTGCCACCGTACGTGATGGCGTCCGGTTATGCGGCGAAGCCACACGGTCTTAATACGGAAGGGCTAAAACGACGTGGCATGAATCCTGACACAATAAGAGACCTCCGGCGAGCGTACAAAATTATTTATCGATCCAAGTTATCGTTAGCACAAGCAATCGAAGCGTTATCTGAATTGGCGGACAAACGTGATGAAGTGGCGGAGATGGTCGCTTTCCTACAAAGAAGCGAGCGAGGCATCATTCGGTAGGGCCGCCGGATACTCTCTCTTCTGATCGACTTCTTTGTTTATAGGATTCGTTAAATGCGCATAGGTATCGTCGCGGGCGAGGCTTCAGGTGATTTGCTGGGGGCCGGACTAATTCGTGCTCTACAACAAAGAGTCCCAGGAGTGACCTTTGAAGGGATTGCGGGCAAGGAAATGGCCGCGGCCGGTTGCCAGGTTTTGTTTCCTACGGACAGGCTCTCGGTGATGGGTTTTATCGAAGTTCTAGCTCGATTTAGGGAATTGCACGGGATTCGGTCGCGACTGCGGCAGCGTTTTCTCGACGATCCACCAGATTTGTTTATTGGGATTGACGCTCCGGATTTTAACATCGCTCTTGAACGCAGCTTTAAAGCCGTTGGTATACCGACAGTGCATTACGTCAGCCCTACCGTGTGGGCCTGGCGTCAATACCGAATCCGGAAAATCGCGCGTTCGGTAGATTTGATGTTAACGCTGTTTCCATTTGAGGCCGCGTTCTACGAGAATCAAGGCATACCCGTTTCCTTTGTCGGCCATCCGTTAGCGGATGTAATTCCGTTGGAGTGCAGTCGGGAGGAGGTGCGTCATTCGCTCGGGCTACCTACGGGAAAAAAAATTGTCGCCCTTTTACCGGGGAGCCGCGTCAACGAAGTCAATATGTTAGCAGGCCGATTTCTTCAAACTGCTCAGTGGTGTTTACAAAAACGACAGGACCTACATTTTGTAGCGCCGTTAATCACACCAGCGACCCGATCAGAATTTGAGCGCACTTCGAAAGGCTTTGAAGGATTGCCGCTGACGGTCGTCGATGGCCAGTCGCGGGACGTAATGGCGGCCGCGGATGTCGTGTTATTAGCATCAGGCACCGCAACCTTGGAAGCGTTACTTCTCAACCGCCCTATGGTGGTTGCCTATCGCGTCAAGTCTTCCACATATTGGCTCGCCAAGTCGCTAATACGTACGCCGTTTATCGCTCTGGCTAACCTGTTGCTGGAACAGCCCTTGGTTCCGGAGTTCTTGCAAAAGGAGGTTCGACCCGAAAATCTCGGGCCGGCGCTCTTGCGTATTCTGTCCGATCCCGCTAAGAACGACGCGCTTAGTATAGCATTTGCACAGGTTCACAAAAGGTTGCGTAGAGATGCAAGCAATCGTGCGGCACAGGCTATTATGCAATTACTGGGAAAGAACCATTCTTAACGATGAAAGCCGTTTGAGGGCAAACTCGCCGCCTTCGGCGTGGTGAGGAATGCGGGCTAGTTAACGCAATTCGACGGTCCAATCATCGGCAGGAGGCAAAAAAAAAGCGTTTCCTAGGAAACGCTTTTTCTACTTTTCTGCGCGTCCCAACTGATCGCGCTATACGCTATATGTATTACTGATTTTGTGCCGGGTCACGAAACACCTCCCAGTTGACATCCAGCACGGGGTCTATTGTGCCGTCAAAGTAGACGTATTCGCTACTCGGCAGTACGGTTATTCCGCCAAAGGCGTTCGTATGAGGAGCTGTCGTTCGCCTAAACGTGAAGCGCCCGCCGGTAACATTGGCGTCTGCCCCTTGGTCTGTCGCAAAGTCAAAGTTCCCACTACCTGTTGGAACGTTAGGATCGTTTATAGACAAGGTATTGGTCATGTCTCCGGGCGTCGTATCCGTGAGGTAGTCACTGTTACTCATATCCATCACAAAATGAGAGCTGACCTGTCCCCCGTCCATATTTTGAGTGATGATCGGTTTCTGTGTCGTCTGTCCTTTAAAGAATTCCTGATCGAAGCCCGCGAAGTCTGTAACGACTTGTCTCATAGCCATTCGCGAGGGATTACCCACGCCGTTACCAGTAAATACGCCATCTTGGCGCAGGGGATCAGCGCCGTTCGTGTCGGTCGAACACGCCATCCGTTGTTCGAACGAACCCCCAAATGACAAGCAGACCATCCCGCCACTGTCGGAGAGTGACCGCTGTGCTCCTATCCCAAAACGGGTGGAGGCTGTCTTCATATAAATCTCTTGGGCAAAGCCAGTCTGTTCTTCACCGATAACCACGTGGTAGTAGGTCTCTCCATTAATATCCACTGTCTCTTGGAGGATCGGCGAGATGAAATCGTCAGCGAGGTTTCCACCGGTGAACCATTGAGTATTTCGAAAACCATCCGGTGTAATTTCGTTGCAGTTTAAATCAGGAAGCCCGCCAAAATTACACACGATGTGGTTTCGCTCAGATCTCTGCGCGTTTGGCTGAGCTGAGAAACTAAAGTCAAATTGACTCGGATTAACGTTCTGCCCCAGTGCTGTCACCGGCGCCACACCACAGAGCAATAAGATTGTTCGTACTTTAATATTGTTCATTGTAAACGCCATATTACCCCTTCCTTCAACGAGCACCAATACGTCGTAACTTAGACGTTCTTAACGGAGGAATTTATAACTTTACTCTACTCATTCCCAGTGCGTACAGCCATGAATTCGCTACGTGTTTAGCGGCGGATGCGCTAGGTTTATTTCTACTTAACTTATTTTTATAAACGTTTTATATCCCAGGTCGAGGGTTTGGGAAATAAACGCGTTGTCCCCAACGTACTATTGTTGTCTTAATTGTGGACTCTCGATGGGTTAATTGCAATACGTGGTAATGCCAACTTTTTTGCGTTTTTTTCTACGTAATTGTCATCATTACAACGATATCCCTCAACTTTAGTCCGGCGTGGATTCAAGCGATTCACACTCGGTCAGTTACGTTTGCGCAGCAGGCAATCCATTATTTTAAACTTAGACCTCACTAGGGTTTAATACGGGCTAGGGCTTACCCAGTGCTAATGTAGCGCTAAGCTAAATAAGGGTTGAAAAGGCATTATGTCGCTGAATTTTATTCCGTTTACGAATGCGGGTGTACGAAGCGTTAGCTAATCCGTGTGTTGAGTAAGGGTACGTGAACGGCGCCGCCCCTAGCCGTGGGAACTCGGCTAATCATTTGGAGCTTTCCGTTTACGTCATCCAGGTGTTACTAAGGCTGCGGGCCGCGGAAAATAATATTTATCCTAAAGATTGCGCCGGATTTTTGCTCAGATTCAAGGCGCGGCAAGTGGCGCATATTGGAATATGCAACACTTGCCGTAACGCAGAAGCTGAGCAAAAAGACAAGCAAGGTTGGACAATTATTTCTTTCCGTGGCCCCTAGTCTAGCAAAACATTGTTTTTTGCTGTAATTTGTAATGTTTGCGGTTAGGATTTCGGGGTTGGCCGGCCGCGAATTCAAAGGGGGTATCCCAGTCCGTTTTGTTAAACGAACAGACACCGCGCGATTCGCGGGGGCGTCCGTGCGCGTCTTTTTTTATCGCTATCGAAGCGTGTAGCTACGTGTAGAGGCCGATATTACGTCTCACGATGGCCGCAAATTTTATAACGCCATCAAATTAATGCCTTACAATATAGGGTCGTGTTCATTGGATTCTGCGCGATTGTGTAACGGCTCTCGCTGGATGTCGAGGGGTAAGCATTAGAAATTGAGATTTAGGGAACTCACGATTGGGGTTGTGAGATTTTTGGGCTTTTCGTGATTGAAGTTTCATGGGGAACGGAAAAATAGGTTATTCGTAGACGTTTGCTGGTGCTAGGTCCACGCGATGAACAACTGAGGCGCGTTGTGAGTCTGCCCTAGCGAAAATCAACACGGGAAAAACAGGTTTTCACCGCTGAAATAAGCGGTTTCTTCCACCTTCGCCGTACGGCGAGGTTGGGATTTTTGCTTTAGCGATCTCATTCATCAAAGACGAAGACAAATGCTGAAGAATATCCCGCTTTTTGCGAATTTACCGGAACAAGACGCTGATGCGCTGTCCCGTCGAGCAGTAACGAAAGCCTATCCCAAGAACACCATATTAGTGAGCGAAGGGGACGAAACCGATTGTTTGTTCGTTATTCAATCCGGGAAAGTAAAAGTATACCTTAGTGATGATGAGGGCAGAGAGATAATCCTGAATATTCATGGGCCGGGGGATTACTTTGGTGAAATCGCTTTGCTAGACGACGCGCCTCGTTCGGCCTCGGTCATGACGCTGGTTAATAGCCGGTTGTGGATCATATCAAAACGTGATTTCGAAGAATGTCTCGCGCAAAATCCGTTGATCTCAATGAGGATAATAAGGGACTTGACCCGGCGGCTTCGCGCGTTAACGGACAACGTGAAAAGCCTGGCGTTAATGGACGTGTACGGTCGGGTCGCCCGAACGCTATTACAACTGGCAGCCGAACAAAACGGTGAACTTGTCATTTCACAGCGCCTGACCCAACGTGATATTGCGAGCATGGTGGGGGCATCCCGCGAAATGGTAAGCCGCATAATGAAGGACTTATCAGTCGGCGGATATATTACGGTCGAGAAAACGAGAATAACCATTAATGAGAAACTTCCGGAACATTGGTAATTCCTGGGCGGCGTGTCGTCAATTGTTTCATCCACGATGCGTATAAGCTTAAGTCGCGGCGAAAATACGAACAGACCGACGCCCGAATCCATAACGCCTCATGGTACGTAAAGCTACAGAGGTTTCTAATCCGTTAGACCAGTTGCGCTTGTGGCAGCGCTTTCACATACGTTTGACAGCGTTATACGGGGGAGCGGTTTTTTTTACCCTTGCCGTGATGGGGGTTCTCACCTACCAGCATGGTGTAAACACTGAGCTTGAGGGATTGCGGCAGCGACTATTGGCCACTGCGACCAGTGTTTCCCAAACGGTCGACGCTGATGGTATAGCCAAAATCCCCGTCGATAGCGAGACTATGACACCGCTTCACGCCAACTTGTTAGCACAGTTTGGACGTATTGCTAATGCGGACGCCGATATTGATTCACTCTATATACTGCGGCCTACGCGGGAACCCACCAAGTTACGTTTTCTGGTCGATTATGCAAAAGAAGGCGAATTTGGCGCGCCCGGGCAACTCTACTGGGCGGGGGATGTACCGCTGCTATTAAAAGGTTTCGAGGAACCCGTCGTCGAGCCTGAGCCCGTTTTCGATGAGTATGGACTCTCGATTTCGGGGTACGCGCCCTTGGTTACCAGTGACGGCCGAACGGTGGGTGTTGTGGGCGTTGACGTGCTCGTGAGTCGCTTGGATTTGCTCAAAAACCGCGTATTGGTTGTCATAGGATCACTGTTTGGTGTCGCGGCTTTGTTAGTGAGTCTAGTCTCTTTGTTTGTCGCGCGGAGCATTCGCAATCCATTGACGCTTATGGTTGATGCCACCACTGCTATTGCGAGCGGCAAGCTAGATACTCATTTGGGCATCACCAGGCATGATGAGTTTGGCGTTTTGGCTCACCACTTCGACCATATGGCGAAGGATCTCCGTGAACGGCAGTATATTCGCGATACATTTGGTCGTTACGTGAGCGAGGACGTGGCTAGAGCGCTTCTCACTAGTGGCCACGCGCCCACCTTAGGAGGAGAAGAGCGCGTTGTAACGATTTTGTTTTCCGACTTACGTGATTACACTACCATTAGTGAGCATATGTCCCCCGCTCAGATGGTGGATATGTTAAACAAATACCTGAGTGTCATGAATGCTGTTATCGATGAGCACCGCGGCTGTGTTATCGAGTTTTTGGGTGATGCAATATTGGCGGTTTTTGGCGCGCCGCAATATTATCCGGAACATGCCGAGTGCGCGTTACGTTGCGCCATAAAAATGCGCGAGTGTTTGAAAGAGTTGAATCATGAATGGGAAAAGCACGATCTCGCGCAATTGTGGCAAAAGGCGGGTGTTGCTCAGCTCGAAGCAAGAATCGGCCTCCATACGGGTTCGGTGGTTGCGGGGAATTTAGGCAGCCCGACACGCATGAAGTACACGGTTATTGGGGATTCGGTAAATGTTGCAGCTAGGCTGGAAAACTTAAATAAGGAGTTTGGCACATCCATCTTGTTGAGCGATGGCGTTAGGGCGCATCTACCTAGCGAGCATGCTATAGAGATGGA
>CALZJI010000156.1 GCA_945787615.1 uncultured Chromatiaceae bacterium
AGAGGGCACGAGTGCATGGATGCACGAGTTAGAGCAACGCAGGGAGCGGTTGCCGAGGAGCCCGAAGTGACCGCAGGAGGTAGAATTGCGTCGGGAACGGCAATCGAGGACGCGGAAGCTTTGCCTACATGGACGTAGGCAAGGGGCGAGAGCAGGACGCGGAAGCTTTGCCTACATGGACGTAGGCAAGGGGCGAGAGCAGGACGCGGAAGCTTTGCCAGGCGAGCGCCTCAGCGCCCAAAATGTGAATTAATTTTGACGCGAGCCCTTAGCCGGCCGACTATTCCTCGGAATCCTACGAGGACCTAGCCGTACCGGCTCGACTTTCGGCCCCATGTCTGCGCGCCCAGCGAGTCGCGCCGCAGGGAATATGCAGGTAAAGGTACTCCCAACGCCGACAGTACTCTCAATGGTCAGTTCAGCCTGGTGACTGTTTAAAACGTGCTTTACTATCGCTAAGCCTAGACCGGTCCCCCCGCTTTGCCGCGAGCGACTTTTATCGACCCGGTAGAATCGCTCTGTTAACCTTGGGATTTGGTCCGTAGGGATACCGATTCCGGAGTCGACTACAGACAGGTATGCTTGGTTACGTTCGCGAAACCACTTAATCGCTATCTTTCCACCCTCAGGCGAATAATGCACCGCGTTGACAATGAGGTTACTAAAGGCGGAACGCAGCTCGGCTTCATCCCCAAAAAGCCATAGAGAGTCGTCCACATCCGTGACTATTTCATGGTTCGCTGCTTGCTTGCTTAATGCGAACGCCTCGACACGAATCGCTGCTATCAAATTCGGAACATTCACCGCATCATCAGACGTACGGCGCTGTTTGGTTTCTAACTTTGATAGGAAAAGTAAATCCTCGACGATATTCTTCATTCGTAACGTTTGCTCATTCATCAACTGTAGATAGCGTTCCCACTGCGAATCGCGTCCTTGATCGCTGTCTTGCATGGTTTCGATAAATCCGCTCACTACGGTCAACGGTGTTTTTAACTCATGGGACACATTCGCTACAAAATCGCGCCTCATCTGTTCAAGCCGATGAAGGCGTGTTATATCTTGAGCCACGAGTAACTTCTGATTATTTCCATAGGGAACGATCTTCACCGATAGCATCATGTGCTCGTCAACGGGCGACGAGAATACGACGGGTTCACTGTAATCACCGGCCTGCAAATAGTCGGTAAACGCCGGATGACGAATTAGATTGTCGATGCGTTGGCCGGTGTCATGAGGATACTTTAAGCCTAA
>CALZJI010000157.1 GCA_945787615.1 uncultured Chromatiaceae bacterium
AAATGTAGGGTGGGTTAGCGTCTTTTTGCGTAACCCACCAAGCGTTACGTAGCAACGCAACCTGATTTTTATGAGTGCCTAGCGGCACCACTGGTGGGTTACGGCGCAAAAAGACGCGCCTAACCCACCCTACATCGGGTGTAGAATCGCTTAACTAAGTGCCATTCCCAACCCACCCTACAATTTGGCTTAAGTAAGTGCTATCTTGGTCAGGATCGATTTTCGAACACAGAGCTTATATAATGTGTTGGGTTCGCCATTCGAAAATCGACGTTGACCCCCGTCTATTCATGAGTGCCGATCGGCGGCCGGCAGAGGCTTTTTTTCAAATGCGCGTTGGGGGTGTCTGTGCCTTTGGCATGTGGCCACGACCAGCAAACACGAAGTTCTGACAACAACAATACTAATAAACGGCCGGGGCGCGTTAGGCCCCTTACGGGTGCGGCGTCTCCACCGTGACGAGGTCAATGAGGTCCTCGCGCAGTTCCGAAAGTTCGTTCGAAACACGTTTACGCTGAATCGGAGTTAACATTCGGTCGACCGAGATAAT
>CALZJI010000158.1 GCA_945787615.1 uncultured Chromatiaceae bacterium
CAAGCCCGCCGCTCACCGCGCAAACGGTTGACAAAGCGCACTTCGCGGCTCGATTTGCGGGAGACACGTTCGCCGAATCCTAGCGAGCGGCTCAATTGTAGGCTGCGTATACGGAAACTAAGGGCCGCGGAAATAAATTATTGTCCAAAGATTGCGCCGGATTTTGGCTCAGATTCAAGGCGCGGCAAGGGGCGCATAATCCCTTTATGTAACCCTTGCCGCAACACAGAAGCTGGGCCAAAAGACAAGCAACATTGGATGATTATTTGTTTCCGCGGCCCTTAGGTCATCGCAACCAGCTAATGCTCGCTATCTTCTTCCGCTTTATTTAATGCGAATGCTCATGCCCGTTGGCGTGATGGCCCGCCGACGACGGAATGGCTTCGCCGGTGGTTGTCATGGTCAGCTTGCCATGTTTTATGCCGCGTAAGGCAATGAGTTGGTCGGCGAGTGATTGCACTAGATGGCCTTGTCCTTTCACCACCAGTACCTCCAAGCAATTATGGTGATCCATATGAATGTGTAGCACCGATTTGATCTCTCCGGTAAAAGAGTGCTGTATATGGGTCATGTTCTGGTTTAGGTCGGGGGTGTGGTGATCGTAAACGACGGTAATCGTGCCGACGATTTCCTCATCCTTGGCCCATTCTTCTTCCACCAGATGGTCACGAATGAGGTCACGAATCGCCTCCGAACGATTTTTATAACCTTTTTTTTCGATTTGCTTATCGAATTTTTCGAGTAGGTCGCCATCAATTGAGACACCGAAACGAATCAGCTCAGACATTCACTATTTCCTCGTTGTTCGAGATCGCGATCAAAACGCCAATTACCTTGGTTACTTGGCTCGTTACACCATTTTCTTAAAAGTGCAATAAATTGGCGGCGGCGGATATCGACGGCGCCCAAGCTAGCTAAGTGGCGAGAACTCACTTGACAGTCAATCAGCTGGTATCCCCAACGTTTTAGCTGCCAAACCAGGTGTACGAGAGCGACTTTCGACGCATCCGTTTGGCGGCTAAACATGGACTCACCGAAGAAGACTTTACCCAAAGCTACCCCATAGAGCCCCCCTACTAACCTAGTATCCTGCCAGCACTCGACTGAATGAGCAATGCCCGTTTGATGTAAATGGTAGTAGGCCTCACGCAGCTCCGTGGTTATCCACGTGCCGCCATCGTCTTTTCGGGGTTCGGCACAGGCGAAAATAACGTCTTTGAATGCAGTATCCAACGTTACCTCAAAGCGCTTTTTACTGAGCGTTTTCTTAAGGCTGCGCGAAATCTTTAAGCGCTCGGGAAACAACACAGCACGTGGGTCGGGTGACCACCACAAGATAGGTTCGCCGTCCGAATACCATGGAAATATTCCAAGGCGGTAGGCGGCGATAATTCGGGTTTGAGACAGGTCGCCGCCAGCGGCGAGTAGCCCGTTTGGTTCCTCAAGCGCCAGTTCGACATCAGGGAATAGGTCGGGATCGTCGTAAGGGTGAAGCCAGTAAATGCCAGACATGTCGAGAGGTCCGAATCCTAGTGGTGTTGTTAGCGTTGCAGCGGCTTCATCTAGTTCTAACAGGTCGGAGTGACTAATGGCAAATCCATAGACTCAGCGCGAAAAGGAGAGTGTTCATCCAACTCGTCCATGCAACGGTTTACAAAACGTTCTTCCTCGTCTAAGAATCGGCTAATGGCTTGTCGAAATTGAGGATCAGCAACCCAGTGAGCGGAGTAGATAGGCGTAGGTAGAAAACCACGGCTGATTTTGTGCTCACCCTGTGCTCCTGCTTCAAATCGGCTTAGGCCATGACTAATGCAGAAATCGATGGGTGTGTAGTAACAGGTTTCGAAATGCAGACTATGAAAATTATCCAAGCAACCCCAGTAACGCCCATAGAAGGTGTCGTGACTTGTTAGGCAAAACGCAGCGGCGACCATCTGTTGTTCGTAGGACGCCGTGATCAGCAGAACGTGGTCAGGCATCCGCCTAGCCGTCGCTTTTAGGAAAGCTTCCGTGAGATAGGCGGTACCGCCTTTACGCCAACAGGAATCAGCGTAGTAGCGATGAAATAGTGCCCATTGTTGGTCAGATACCTCGTTACCCTTCAAGGTATTCATTGTGATACCCATTTCCGTGACGCGTCGGCGCTCTCGCTTTAAGTTCTTTCGTTTCTTCGCCGTGAGGGTTGCGAGAAAATCATCAAATGTACGAAAACCCTGGTTTTGCCAATGGAACTGATAACCCACGCGGCGCATTAACCCGTAACTCGCTAAACGTCGCGTTTGTTCGTCTGTCGTGAATAACCAGTGAATCGTCGATGCGTTGATGTGCTTCGCGCGTTCGATGGCGCTTTGTACGAGCTGTTTTTCGATTTGTTGTATATCTTTTTGCTGGCCAACGAGTAACCTCGGTCCGGTGGCGGGCGTGAAGGGTACGGCCGTGACGAGTTTAGGATAATACGCCGTTCCACAGCGGTGATAGGCATTCGCCCAAGACCAATCGAAAATAAATTCCCCATACGAGTCAGTTTTTTGGTAGGTGGGCGCGGCGCCCACAAGCTGACCATTATCGCTTAGTACGAGATGCTGAGGCAGCCACCCCGTTCCTTTCCCGACACAACCGTATTCCTCCAGTCCTTGAAGAAACTCATAACGAAGGAAGGGATTGTCTGTGGCGTTTAGTGCATTCCACTGGACCGGGTCAAGGTCGCTTAACGAATCGTAGACGTCAGTTTGCATACTAGTGGTAGGCGTGATGTGTTGTAACGGAGTTAAAAAAATCGCTGCTCTACGGCTCCTCTCAATCCATGCCAGGGATAACTCCTACGCCTTTCATTTTATCCCTTATTCAACCTTACTACATTTTCACGCGGCGGGCTTGGCATGCATGGCTAACGTGCACAATTAAAATACATTATTTATAAATTTTTATTTTTTCTATGGCCTTATCGATAGATAAAGTGATGCGCCGTTTAAACATACCCATCGAGGACAGGTTTTCCCGAGAGAGGGAATGTCATATTTATGCCGTGGCAAAGCTTCCGCGTCCTCGGCAACTGCGTCCTGCGTTGCCCTACCACCTACATCCCTGTAGGCGTGCTCACGCCCCTTGCCTACGTCCTTGTAGGCAAAGCTTCCGCGTCCTAAATTGCCGTTCCCGACGCAATTCTACCTCCTGCGGTCATTTCGGGCTCCTCGGCAACCGCTCCCTGCGTTGCTCTAACTCGTGCATCCATGCACTCGTGCCCTGTCGTGACACTAGCACATCCATGTGCGTCGTCCCTGCAGTCGTGCTCACGCCCCTTGCCTACATCCTTGTGGGCGATGCGTGAAAACGTATAAATATTAGGGATATTTTACGTTTTCATGGCGCTGCCACGAGATGAGAAGGCGGCGCCCGGGCACTACTCCGGCCGTGATTTCGGGGAAAACCTGTTCGCGACGGCTATAGCGCTGGGTAACGAGAACGCTCGATCGTCGGCGATTTCCAACGAATTGCAGGGTGGGTTGCCGCAATTCGCTCCTAACTTAAGATTTGTTGTATACGACCACAGATCCCAAACTGACGGGTATCGCTCGCGTCTGGTTCGAGGCGCACAACCTCGACGACCGCATTTAGCGGCGAGAGGTGTGTCAAGGACGGCAAGACGTTAATCTCAAGCTCTGTCCCTATCGGTATGGCTTCCAGCGTTGAAAACAAGATGCCATTGCCGCTGAGATTTCTCCCGGCGCCATAAGATAGCCTGGATTCGCCGACTCGCATGTAGGCCACTTTGCAATCAATCGGTAAACGAGCGTACGCGCGTCTTTCAACCTTACTTAGTAGCATAACCGCTTCCGTTTAAAATGTAGAGAAGACGTAAAACTACCTAGTGACCTTCTAAGTTGTCAAGGTAGCGTTCGGCATCGAGGGCGGCCATGCATCCAGATCCCGCCGAAGTTATGGCTTGTCGATAAACGTGGTCGGCCACGTCGCCGGCTGCAAACACTCCAGGAATATTGGTTGCCGTTGCGTTGCCCTTTAGGCCGCTTTGTACGACCAGGTAGCCATTATCCATATCCAATTGGCCTTCAAACAAGCTTGTGTTCGGACGGTGGCCAATGGCAACAAATACGCCGTGCACGGCAATCTCTTTAGTCGCGTTGTTCTCGGTGTTTTTTACCCGGACACCGGTAACGCCGGAGTTATCGCCGAGCACCTCGTCCAGCGTATGGTTCCATTCGATAGTAACGTTGCCGCCTTTCGACCTCTCCAGAAGTTGGTCACTCAGAATTTTCTCAGACCTAAACTTGTCGCGACGATGAATCACGGTCACGTGTTTGGCGATGTTGGCGAGATAGAGCGCCTCTTCAACGGCGGTGTTGCCGCCGCCAATGACAGCGACATCTTGGCCACGGTAGAAAAAACCATCGCAGGTTGCACACGCCGACACGCCTTTACCCCGATATGCCTCTTCCGAGGGTATGCCAAGATACATCGCCGAGGCGCCTGTCGCAATAACTAACGCATCGCAGGTGTACGCGCCTGCATCGCCCGTTAGGCGAAAAGGGCGCTGTCCTAAATCAGCACTATTAATGTGGTCGAAAACGATCTCCGTCTCAAACCGTTCGGCGTGCTGTAACATACGTTGCATCAGTTCCGGGCCTTGAACTCCGGCCGGATCGCCGGGCCAATTGTCCACATCCGTTGTGGTCATTAACTGGCCGCCTTGCTCCAGGCCTGTTATGATTACCGGGCTCAGGTTGGCGCGGGCAGCGTAAACGGCCGCCGCGTAGCCCGCAGGTCCGGAGCCGAGAATTAACAACCGACAATGTTTTGCGTCGCTCACTGATTCGTCCTTATTGTTGCTGGATTCGTTGTTGAAATTAAAAGCATCGACTCATCGCCTCGCGACTTTGGCTATCAAAACTCAACCACTTTGCCGATAACTAACCTACACGTCTTCGTGAAACTGTCCACGCTGCCGAAGAGATCGGCAGCCTAACCGTTTTGAACGGTTCGTTATAATAAAGTAACCTGTTTGGACTCGGCAAATAGTTGTGGATTAGGAACATGCACGAGGTAGGGCGTATTTACCGTTAACCAACTGAATTAATGACATTATGCGTATTGGAATTCCGAAAGAAATTAAGGTCCTGGAAGGGCGGGTCGGACTCATACCCGCTGCGGTTGCCGAACTCGTTCGCCACGGCCATGAGGTGTGTGTTGAGCAGTCGGCAGGCATATTAAGCGGCTATAGCGACGACCAATACCAAGCCATCGGTGCGGAGATCGTCCCCGATGCGGAGACGGTATACGGTAAGGCGGAATTGGTTGTTAAAGTGAAAGAGCCCCAGCCGTCGGAAGTGCCTCAGTTGCGCGCTGATCACATGCTGTTTTCCTATCTCCACCTCGCGGCGGAGCCGGAGCTCGCCGGAGGACTTCTTGACGTTGGGCTAACGGCGCTCGCGTTCGAAACGGTGGAAGAAGCGGATGGTCGACTGCCGTTATTGGCGCCAATGAGCGATATCGCTGGGCGTATCGCCGCTCAAGTGGGTGTGCACTACCTTCACCGGCCGTTAGGAGGTAAAGGGATTTTATTGGGAGGATTGCCCGCTGCCCAACGGGGCCGCGTGGTCGTCCTTGGCGCCGGCGTGGCAGGCGGAAACGCCGCTACAGTGGCTGCGGCGGTCGGCGCTGAGGTTACCGTATTCGACCGCGATCGGGAAAAGTTGGCAGCAATGCGCACCTTGGGCGGTAATGTCACAGGACTATATTCTTACTCGGAGCAGATCGAGAAAGCAGTTATTAGCGCAGACTTAGTTATCGGTGCGGTATTAGTAACCGGCGAGCGCGCGCCGCATTTGGTGAGCGCGGAGGTAGTACGGCAAATGGAGCCGGGAAGCGTTGTTGTCGATATTTCGGTGGATCAAGGCGGCTGTATCGAAACCACAAAACCGACGACCTACGCGCACCCTACGTTTGTGTGGGAAGGCGTCGTCCACTTCGGCGTGACGAATATGCCGGGCGCGGTGCCCAAAACGTCGTCTCAAGTCTTATCGGCGGCGTTGATTCGCCCCGTATTGGCTTTGGCCGAAGATGGGTGGGAAAAAGATCCCGCCTTAGCTGCGGGGATTAATGTGAGGGCGGGGCAAATAATTCATCCTGGGCTTAAAAAAAGCTTAACATAATAGAAACTTATTCGCCTAAGCACGCGTATTCTGTCAGGTGTGGTATGGTTAGCATCTTGTCAAGTCCGTTTGATGCATTTGTCGTCATGTTCTGTACCATCACTATCATGACGTTTATCAAGCGGGCATCGTGCTGATGAGCGAATCATGGCGCAGAGCCGTAATTAGCGATTCGTCACGTCGGTAGCGCGACGGATAGAACGGTTGGCGTGCGGAATCATGCGTGGTCGCTCCGGATATTCGCTATATAGTTGAATCGTTAGGCGTCGGGGCACCCGTCCGGTAGGGCACAAAAGCGCAGGAATATGAAGAGCTTCCACGTTGGTGCAAAGCCACCGCGTCCTAGATTGACGTTCCGGGCGCAATGTTTCCAGCTGCGCACGCGGCCGTTGCGTTCGTAGTCTCGCTCCTTCGCAAAATTCCTGTCAGCGATGCAGCCACGCGAGGTGGATCGACGTTCGAAATAGGAACCCAATTTTTCATGCTTGTAATCACGTATACGATTCCGAATAGACTCACGTCGGGCAAAATCCTCTAAAATAGAGTGTAGTTCACGGGTAGGAAAGGATAATTGGCGCAAGTAACACGTAAAAAGACGGGTGCGCCGCTTGCTGGGCACCTGGTACGCGGACTGCGGGAAGGAATTCTGTTTATATTCTCCGCGGCGGCCATATACAGTTTTATCGCGCTGGCATCGTATCAACCTGACGATCCGGGGTGGTCGCATCAAGGGTTTACCGAGGATGTTGCCAACGTAGGCGGGGTGGCCGGTGCGTGGTTCGCTGACGTCTTTCTTTTTCTTTTTGGCTACTTCGCTTACTTGTTTCCCGTAATGGTGGCCTATGCGGGCTGGCGGGTCTATATGGACCGAGATGAGGCCGGATTCGACGGACGGCAATTTGCTCTTCGGACCGTCGGATTTATGTTAACGCTAACCGCCGGTAGTGCGCTGGCGCGACTTCATTTCTCAGATGCTCCGTCCGAGTTGCCGCTCGGTACCGGAGGGGTTCTTGGTGATCTAGCGGCCAGCGCTTTAGTGGCGCCGTTTAGCTTTGTCGGCGCAACGTTGTTTTTGTTGGCGCTGTTTTTAGCTGGCGTGACCTTGTTTACCGGGCTCTCGTGGCTGCGCCTCATCGACACGACCGGCCGTTTGACCTTTCGCGTGCTAGAGATAGTGATGTACGGGTGGAGCCGGCTGCGTGAGGTTATCGAAGCGCGGCGGGCGTTTGCTCGGCGGACCGAGGTTGTTCAAGAGGTGCGAAAGACGCTTCAAACAACGATACCCCGAATCGAACCCATGATTAAGCGGGTAGAGCGCAGTGAGCGCGCCCAGGTGGATTGCCAAGGTGAGTTGTTTGAGCACCCCAATAAAGCGAGTTTGCCGTCTCTCGGCTTGTTGGACAAGCCCTCCAAGAAAGGTAACGGCTTATCCAAAGAAGAACTCGCGGCCATGTCTCGGTTAGTGGAATTGAAACTGCTCGATTTCAATATTGAAGTTGAGGTTGTGGCGGTCCATCCGGGTCCCGTTATCACGCGTTTCGAGTTGCAACCGGCACCGGGGGTTAAAGTCAGTCAAGTGACCAACCTTGCGAAAGATCTCGCTCGCGCGTTGGCAGTGATCAGTGTGCGCGTCGTGGAAGTGATCCCGGGTAGACCGTACATCGGCTTAGAGATACCCAATGAATACCGTGAAACGGTATGCTTAGGTGAGATTCTCGAGAGCAAAGTGTTTTCTCAGGGTGGTTTGCCGCTGTCGTTAGCCCTCGGAAAAGATATTGGCGGTCATCCCATGGCGGTGGATCTTGCGAAAATGCCGCATCTGCTCGTCGCGGGTACGACGGGTTCCGGTAAGTCAGTGGCACTTAATTGCATGGTGTTGAGCCTCTTGTATAATGCGTCGCCTGAGCGCGTACGGCTCATTATGATCGATCCTAAGATGCTGGAACTTTCGGTATACGAGGGTATCCCTCACCTTTTGGCCCCTGTTGTTACCGATATGAAAGAAGCGGCAAACGCCCTTCGGTGGAGCGTGGCGGAAATGGATCGGCGCTATCGGCTTATGGCGGCAATGGGTACACGTAATATCGCGGGCTATAACCGTAAGGTCGCCGAAGCGATTGAAGCAGGCGAACCCATTCTTGATCCGACCGTCAATCCCAATGAAGTCGATGCAGTACCCGAGTTAGAGGCGTTGCCCTATATCGTTGTCATCGTTGACGAATTGGCCGACATGATGATGATTGTCGGGAAAAAGGTCGAAGAGCTGATTGCTAGGCTGGCGCAGAAAGCCCGAGCTGCCGGAATTCACCTGATTTTGGCGACCCAACGACCGTCTGTCGATGTGTTGACCGGTCTGATTAAGGCCAACATTCCCACGCGCATTGCATTTCAGGTCTCTTCGCGAGTGGATTCTCGAACGGTGTTGGATCAAATGGGCGCCGAACAACTGCTGGGACACGGCGATATGTTATATCTGCCGCCGGGTACGGCCGTGCCCATCCGCGTTCACGGCGCGTTTGTGGATGACCACGAAGTTCACAAGGTGGTGAACGAGATAAAAAGCATGGGCGAGCCCGATTACATCGAGGAAATTCTCGAGAGCGATCTTTCGGCGCAGGGTTTCCCCGGCGAAGAAAATGGCGAAGGCGCGGAAGTGGACGAACTCTATGACATGGCAGTGCGTATCGTGACCGAAACGCGCCGCGCCTCGATCTCCGGCATCCAACGACGCCTTAAAATTGGGTACAACCGGGCAGCGAGAATGGTCGAAGACATGGAGCGAGCAGGCGTTGTAGGACCATTGCAATCCAACGGTTCGCGGGAGGTTTTGGCACCGCCGCCGCCGGGGGATTAACGGGCATTAATTTAGGATCGAAAACATGAAAAAACTAAAAGACGCGCTATGTGCTGTCTGTTTACTGACCTTTACGAGCGCGGTGTTACTCCCTGGGACTGTCAGTGCTGGCACGGGGAACGAATGGCTCAATGCATTTTTTAACGAGGTTAAAGGCTTTCGCGCTGAGTTTCAGCAAACGGTTTTTGATGAGCAGTTTCGTCAGATCCAAGCATCTTCCGGAAAGATGGTGTTGCTGCGGCCCGGGCTATTTCGTTGGGATTACCGCCAACCTTATGAACAGTTGATTGTCGGCGACGGTGAAAAGATATGGATTTATGACGCCGACCTGGAGCAAGTAACAGTCAAGTCTCAGAGCGTAGCCCTCGGTGAGACGCCGGCGCAATTGCTTAGTTCTGCCGATCCGTTGGAAAAAAGCTTTACCGTAACTGAGTTGGGAAGCCAACAAGGTACGGAGTGGGTTGAGCTTACGCCGGTGCAAGAGGATACAGCGTTCACAACTGTACGGTTAGCGTTTCGTGAACGGGAGCTGGTAAAAATGGAAATGCATGATAGCCTCGGTAATCGAACGATTTTCGAGTTTAGTAACGTGGAACGAAATCCCGGTATCGATAAGTCGGCCTTTGTTTTTACACCGCCTGCCGGAGTGGATGTCATAGGGCAGTGAACCAAACTCGCTCCGAGCGCCGAGAAGACGGGTTTTCGATCGCGCAACCGCTTGCCGATCGCATGCGGCCGCTGCGGCTTGACGAGTTTTACGGCCAATCCCATTTGTTAGGGCGCGGTAAGCCGTTGCGTATAGCGCTCGAATCAAAAGCGCTTCACTCGATGGTGTTTTGGGGGCCACCCGGTACTGGGAAAACAACCCTAGCACGCATGATTGCTCGCCATACCCAGGCTCAATTTCTCAGTTTGTCGGCGGTACTGGCCGGCGTTAAAGACATTCGCCAAGCGGTGGAGTCGGCGCGAACGCTGCAGCGCCAAGAAGGGCGCGGCACCGTGTTGTTCGTGGACGAAGTGCACCGTTTTAACAAAGCGCAACAGGACGCCTTTTTGCCCTTTATCGAAGATGGAACCGTCGTTTTTGTCGGCGCCACCACCGAGAATCCGTCCTTTGAACTGAATAACGCATTACTGTCTCGGGCCCGAGTCTACTTACTCAAACGGCTTCGGATAGAGGAGATCGAGGCGATCATAAACCGGGCCTTGGCCGATGCTGAACGCGGGCTCGGCGGGCGTGCTTTAGTTCTCAGCCAGGAGCAGATTCATCGTCTCGCGCAAGCTGCGGACGGCGATGCGCGTCGTGCGCTCAACCTGTTGGAGATCGCATCTGACCTCGCGATACAGCAGGAGGGAACGGAGCTGATCACCGACGAGTTGCTTGCGGACGTCCTCGGCGGCGGCGTGCGTCGCTTTGATAAAGGCGGTGAAGTATTTTACGACCAGATTTCCGCGTTGCACAAATCGGTGCGTGGTTCATCACCGGATGCGGCGCTCTATTGGCTATGCCGGATGTTAGACGGGGGCTGTGATCCGCTATATGTAGCCCGCCGTGTGGTCCGTATGGCCAGCGAAGATATCGGTAATGCGGATCCGCGCGCATTGACGTTAGCGCTAAACGCCTGGGATGTTCAGGAGCGCCTCGGCAGCCCCGAAGGTGAACTGGCGCTTGCCCAAGCGGTCGTATACATGGCCAGCGCGGCAAAAAGCAATGCGGTGTATAAAGCCTACAATAATGCCAGCGACGACGTCAAACGCAGCGGGTCTCTCGACGTGCCAATACATCTACGCAATGCACCGACCCAGATGATGAAGAAATTGGGTTATGGCAAAGCTTACCGTTACGCGCACGATGAACCCGAGGGTTACGCGGCCGGAGAAGACTATTTTCCGGAAGAGATCGGTGAACGCAGATACTATTTTCCGGTCAATCGAGGGTTGGAGCAGAAAATTGCTGA
The DNA here is from genome assembly GCA_945787615.1 of uncultured Chromatiaceae bacterium. Lineage (GTDB taxonomy): Bacteria > Pseudomonadota > Gammaproteobacteria > JAADHS01 > JAADHS01 > CALZJI01. Next base: position 10,980 of record CALZJI010000158.1, read on the forward strand.
AAAACTGGCGCGGCTACGGCAGCTGGACAGCGAGGTTAGGGATAAGCGTCGCACTTAGGGTTCGCGCAAAAATAAGTTTACATTTTTGAGCATTGAGGCGCCCGCCTGGCAAAGCTACCGCGTCCTCGATTGCCGTTCCCGACGCAATTCTACCTCCTGCGTCCGTGCAGTCGTGCTCTCGCCCCTTACCTACGGTCCATGTAGGCAACACAGCCAGGCGGGATGGATCGATGTTCAAAATGTGAAGTTATTTTTGCGCGAGTCCTTAGGATTGGCAAGGAAAATGACCGGAAGCGTACAGGGCAGTATGTTGAGGACGTTTTTCGAGCGTAACAACGACGAAA
>CALZJI010000159.1 GCA_945787615.1 uncultured Chromatiaceae bacterium
CCCGAACAGAAAGCAGATCCTAAAATTACAACCCCAAACGTCGCCAACGTTTAACACGATCGATGGCAAAAGCACACCCTAGGACTCAAACATGCCACTTGCAGTACGAAATCGCAACAGACCGGTAAAGGCGACAGTCGGCGGAGCGTAGCGTTGTACTGGCCACTACGACGTGTAGCCGGTTTTCATTCCCCGTCGCCATTGGTAATATTGGGTGCTCCGTAGAACCCGCGCGGCCGTCTCTAACAAAAACAAGTAACATAAGGAGCTTTGTTTATGATCGCTCGACTAATAATGTGTTTATTAGCGGTTGTGGTCGCGGCCGCCGCGAGCGCGGCCCCGCAGAAACATTCTTATATTTTGGCCACTGCGACGACCGGCGGCACGTTTTATCCGGTGGGGGTCGCGATTGCAACCTTGACGAAAGTAAAACTCGAACCGCAAACGGGCGTTTCGTTGTCAGCCATCAGCTCTGCGGGGTCAGGGGAGAACGTAAAGCTTCTACGCGACGACCAAGCGCAGTTCGCCATACTTCAAGGATTGTACGGGGCGTGGGCTTGGCGCGGAGAAGGGCCGCTTAAGACCGTTGGTCCGCAACGACATATGCGCGCCATCACCATGCTATGGCGCAATGTGGAACACATCACCCTCGACGAGCGATTCGCGCGGCAAGGCGACTTAAGCGATTTGAAAAATGCCGCGGGCGAAAAGTTTTCCATAGGAAAACGCAATTCCGGAACGGAGGGGTCGGGGCGCCATATTCTCCAGAGCATCGGAGTGTCGCCAGACGAACATTTCGAATTATCGTTTATGGGCTATAACGCCAGCGCCGACGCTGTACAGAACGGCAAAATCGTCGGAATGAATACCCCTGCGGGGGTTCCTGTCGGCGCCGTGTCTCGGCTCTTTGCAGTAAAAGGCGACACGCTAAAACTGCTGAACGTGACGGATGCGCAACTTGCAAAAATCAATATGCAGTTTCCTCTGTGGAACCGCTTCGTGATTACCGCCAACACCTATCCGGGCCAAAACGAAGCGATAAACACCATCGCTCAGCCAAACTTTCTCGCCGTGCGCGCGGACGTCAGCGACGAAGACGTTTATCGCATCACCAAGTTGATTTACGAAAACTTAGGCTTCTTAAAGGGCATTCATAAAGCAACTAACGACATGGCGTTAAACAAGGCCATCGACGGGTTGCCCATGCCGTTGCATAGCGGCGCGGCCCGTTTTTATCGAGAAGCGGGCCTAACCATCCCTGAAGAACTAACGCCTATTGCGTCGCCGTAGACATTGAACGACGTCGCCCCGAAATCACCCCTGGTTTATGGCCTGGGAATAGCGATTTCCATCGCCCATCTGTACGCCAATACACTAGGCGCCTTTTCTGAGCTTTGGACTTCCGCATTACACTTCGGCGCATTGGGTTTGTTGGCGGCAGCGCTTGTTAGCGATCGCCGGGACGACCAATCCAATGAATCGGCCAGTCCCCTGTGGCTCTTCGCAAACCTATCGCTGGGTGTAGCGGCGCTCGCCAGCGGCGTTTATCTTGTCCTCGCCGAAGAAAGTTTATACGCACGGGGCCAAGCGTATATTTGGAGCGATTGGGTCTTTTCCCTATGCGCCATCTTAACGGCCCTTGAATTATGTCGTCGCACAAGCGGATGGGTGATACCGATACTGGCGCTAACGGCGATAAGTTACGTCGGAGTTTGGGGGCAATTCCTCGACAATGTGTTTCACTTTCCCGGACTAAACTGGGAGACCATTCTCTATCGAAGCTACTTTAGCTCCGAAGGCATGTTCGGCCCAATCGCCCAGATTTCGTCAACCTATGTATTCATGTTCGTACTCTTGGGCGCGTTTCTTGTTCGCTCAGGCGCTGGAGAGTTCATCATTAAACTTGCCTTGCTTCTGGTCGGCCGTTTTACGGGCGGGCCGGCGCTGGTGGCGGTGTTTAGCTCATCTTTAATGGGTTCCATTTCCGGTTCAGCCGTGGCGAACACGGTTTCTACGGGCGTGATCACCATTCCGATGATGAAAAAAGCGGGGTTTTCGCCACGGTTCGCCGCGGCCGTGGAAGCCGCTGCGTCGACGGGCGGGCAATTAATGCCGCCGGTGATGGGAGCAGGCGCGTTCATTATGGCCAATTACACCCAGATATCCTATTTGCATATTATTTCCGTCGCAGCGCTGCCGGCCTTGTTGTACTTTTTCTCTATTGTGTTTTACGTGCGAGCGGAAGCTCGCCGCTTATCCCTCAGTTACGACACCGGCGACCTGCCGTCGCTCAAAGATACGGTGCGCCAGGGCGGGCATTCCGTACTCCCCATTGTCGTATTGATTGCGTGTCTCGTCGCTGGATTCACTCCAACCTATAGCGCGGGTATCGCAATTGTATCCGTCGTCGTTTTTTCCTGGCCATCGCCGACGAAGATGGGCTGGCGCGAACTCGGCGATGCGTTGTTTCTTGGCGCGCGTAATATGACTACCATGGCCATGTTGTTAATCGCCGTAGGCTTGGTAGTGAATGTCATCAACACCACGGGCATTGGCAACACTTTTTCCCTTATGATCAATGATTGGGCCAATAACAGCCTGTTGCTCACAATCGTGTTGGTGGCGTTGGCGTCGCTTATTTTAGGCATGGGCTTGCCGGTCACCGCCGCGTACGTCGTCTTGGTGACGCTAACGGCCCCGGCGCTATATCAACTTTTGATACACGAACACTTGATCGCGGCGTTGACCCAGCAAACTCTGCCGGATATGGTCAAAGCGACGCTAATGCTTCTGCAGCCAGGGCTCGATACAAGCCAGCCCCTCAGCGTGTCTCAGGCCTCCCTTGTGCTTAGCGAACTACCGTCCGATATGCGAGCGCTACTGGAAGAACAAATGCTCGATGCGGCGGTGCTAACCGGGGCGTTATTGTCCGCCCACATGATCGTATTCTGGTTGTCGCAAGACAGCAACGTGACGCCGCCGGTATGTCTAACAGTGTTTGCCGCCGCCGCCATAGCGCAGGCGCGCCCCATGCAGACCGGGTTTACCGCCTGGAAGATTGCCAAAGGCCTCTACGTCATTCCATTGTTGTTCGCTTTCACGCCATTTCTCTATGGCGAAATCACGACGCAATTGTACGTCTTTTTTATGGCGCTCTTAGGACTTTACGCCTTAGTAGGCGCCTTGCAAGGCTATCTTGAGGGATTCATAACGCCGTGGCAGCGCGGCGCTGCCGCGCTTTTGGGCGTCGCCCTGATTTGGCCGACGGCGTTGGAAGTATCGTTAGTTGCTTTCGTCTCCCTGGCGGCGTTGACGTTCTTTACGCGCGAGCGAAACACGTAAAGCGGTAGAAGCGAGAGCCATGCGGTCTCGACCGGCCTGTCTGTTTCGAAATCGTAAATCGAACGGCAATTACCGTTTGATTTACGATTTCGAAACAGACAGGCTATGCGCATGAAAAACATTACAAAAGTAGGTGAGCTCCGAACTCTAATTTAGAATTGCCCCCGCTTTCTTATGCTCTCCTACCCGGCACTGGTTGATCCAGGCAGTCACCACCTCACTCACCACGTTGGCGCTCGCATTCACCACGACGGCCATCCCGGTCTGATTACGCGCTCCGCGCGTTGTGAGGGAGATATTTATGCCGTCTTCAATTCTCAGGTATTATCCGATCCTCGCCAAGTGTATTATTTGACCTATCAGATCAAGACCGGATCGGTTTTCGTTGAGCGCCAGCCAGGTGAAGTATTATTGAAAATATAGTCATTCTTAACAACACACGTATCCCGTGCGAACACGCAGATAAATTCAGTACCTCTTAGACACTATTTTGCAAGATTGCTATTGGCCGAAAGTACCCAATCGGTAGCAGGTATTAAATGACCAACTTCGCTGCGGAGGAGTCGAAAACGTGGGCTAAGGGCCACGAAAAAAAATAATTATCCAACCTTGCTTGTCTTTTCACTCAGCTTCTGCGTTACGGCAAGTGTTAAATATTTCAATATGCGCGACTTGCCGCGTCTTGAATCTGAGCAAAAATCCGGCGCAATTTTGGATAGTTATTATTTTCCGCGGCCCTAAACTTCCTATCTACTTCGAAGAAGGAGAATGTAAATGAGGATCGTGGTTGGAATCCTGTGTTCCGCCCTCTGGCTCGTATACGCCGGACAGATCATCTAGCCCGCATTTCTCACACCCGATCGTCGCGATAGCCAGAATAGGGGTTCGCGAATGCGTTCATGTCACAATCATCTATATTAGCGCGAGGTGCACGTCAACTTGACCGTTCTATTAGATCTCGATATTACGCACCCCCCGAAATATACCCGTGGCGTTTGAGATTTAGGTGTTAAGAGTGCGTCATATTCATTTCGTGGCAAGGCGAAATGCCGAGTAATAGCCGGACTATTGCGAGGAGTTTCAACGCAGCCATGGAATGAAGAGGGCGTGCTATTGACACCTAAATCTCAAACGCCACGGGTATAGTTACAGGACTAGCGAAGGGACTGCTTTTAGGGGAGAATTGGTAGTTAGCCATGCACACGTTGTCACAGCGTTAATTGCGCTATAGCATTAACCATCGATTGCGAACTTAAATTAAAGAAAATACCCATGTCGCCATGACCCAACATTACGATGTTATTTCGATCGGCGGAGGCAGTGGTGGCCTCGCCGTGGCTCGACGAGCAGCCGCCTACGGCGCCCGGTGCGCTGTCATCGAGCAAGGCCCCTTGGGCGGAACCTGCGTCAACGTGGGATGTGTACCTAAGAAAGTGATGTGGTACGCCGCCGAGGTTGCCCACGCCCTTCGCGATGCCCCCGACTACGGTTTTAACGTACCTGGGAGTGAGTTTAATTGGACTTATCTGCGGGAGGCCCGAGAGGTTTACATAAGACGCCTCAATGGGATCTATAGGACATCCCTCAGTGACGGAAATGTTGACGAGATAAAAGGCTTTGCTCAGTTTTTCGATAAAAAAACCATAGCCGTAGGCGATAGGACCTACACCGCTGAACACGTTGTTATTGCAACGGGGGGGCACCCGGTGATACCCGCTGTTGCAGGCGCCGAGCTGGGCATCACATCAGACGGTTTTTTTAAATTGAACCAACGTCCAGGCCGGGTCGCGATTGTTGGCGGCGGCTATATCGCCGTGGAACTTGCAGGCCTACTCCATGCTCTTGGTAGCGAAGTCACACTCATACTTCGTGGCGCCAGTTTTTTATCCCGTTTTGATGCCATGCTCCGCGAAACATTGATGGAGGAGATGCTCAACCAGGGCATTAACATCCTGTCAGGGGTGAGCCCGAACAGCATCGAGCGGGTGGATGACGGCTCGCTCACGCTCCACTGCTGTGAAGGACAACAGATTACTCGCATGGACTGCCTCATCTGGGCCGTTGGTCGCGCACCCAACACGGCCTCTCTCAGTTTAGAAAATGCCGGCGTCAAAACAGACCCGCGAGGCTTTATTCCCACCGACGAGTATCAAAACACCAATATTCCAAACATCTACGCCGTAGGCGATGTCACCGGCCGCACCGCCCTGACGCCCGTGGCCATTGCGGCAGGCCGTCGTTTGGCCGATCGCTTGTTTGGCAATCAACCGGACAGCCGCCTAGACTACAACAACATCCCCACTGTCGTATTTAGCCATCCCCCCATCGGCACCATAGGGTTAACGGAAGATGAAGCCCACGATATCCATGGTGATGGAGTAAAGATTTACCAAACCCGCTTCGCACCCATGTACTACGCCCTGTCGGCCCATAAAGGTCATACGGCAATGAAACTCGTAACGGTGAGCCCGCGAGAAACCGTGATTGGATGCCACATTATTGGCCTCGGCGCCGATGAAATGCTGCAAGGGTTCGCGGTCGCAATTAAAATGGGAGCAACTAAACAGGACTTTGACAATACTGTTGCCATCCACCCCACCAGCGGGGAGGAATTGGTGACGCTAAAATAATAAACCGTTACATAGGAAACGTGACGTGAAGATCATGGGCTATTCACATTGTTCGAATTTCTAACCCGCTGCGACAGGACTGCCCGTGACATTCATCGACAAGCTGTGACGGGTAATCGGAAAAGCACATAAAATGGCCATAAGAGCGTACCAAGGCATTACGCCCCAGCTGGGTGAGAGGGTTTATGTCGATGAAATGGCATTGGCGATAGGAAACGTCACAATAGGTGACGATACATCGCTGTGGCCCTTTGTCGTCGCCCGAGGTGACGTCAATAAAATCACGATCGGTGCCCGCACCAATATACAAGACGGCTCGGTGCTGCACGTTACCCATGACAATCAATTCAATCCTGGCGGTTACAGCTTAACGCTCGGCAACGACATCACGATCGGCCATAACGTCGTGCTTCACGCTTGCACGGTAAAAGATTTTGCACTCATCGGCATGGGTTCCGTTGTCCTCGACGGCGCCATCGTGAAAGAAAAAGCCATGGTGGCCGCAGGCAGCGTGGTCTCACCAGGAAAAACACTCGAGGGCGGTTACCTATGGCTCGGTCAGCCGGCCAAAAAGATCCGATCGCTCACGGACGAAGAACTGGCTTACCTAGAGTTTTCACCAGCACACTATGTAAGGTTAAAAAATATACATCTAGACAATTGATTAGCTAACGGGTGCAGCGACGCTTCTGACCGTGCTTAGGGCCGAAAACCCGATTGAAAATACATTTTCTATCTCCCGAAATACTTATAGACTAATCGTTGGTAAAGGCTCATTGACATCTCTAGCCTTTCCAGGAAGATAAGAATCCGGCGTTTCTCACCACTACGGGAGATGACTGCAATGAACAGGCCACCCACACACATCGATGCCTTGATCAAAGGGGACTATAAGGCGGGTTTTGTCACTGATATAGAAGAGGACTCGGTCCCGCCCGGCCTCGACGAGGATATTATTCGGCTTATCTCCAAAAAGAAGGAGGAACCCGCCTTCGTCCTCGCTTGGCGTCTCCGCGCCTTTCGTCACTGGCTAACCATGGAAACACCGTCGTGGTCGCACGTCCATTATGATCCCATCGATTTTCAAAACATCGTCTATTATTCCGCCCCAAAATCCACCGGCGATGGGCCAAAGAGCCTCGACGAAGTCGATCCAAAACTGCTGGAAACTTACAACAAATTGGGCATCCCGTTACATGAGCAGGAACTCCTTGCCGGGGTAGCCGTTGACGCCGTCTTCGACAGCATTTCGGTCGCCACCACGTTTAAAGAAAAACTTGCTGAGCTGGGCATCGTTTTTTGCCCCTTCTCCGAGGCTGTTCAGCACCATCCTGACCTTATCGAAAAATATCTCGGCTCTGTCGTCCCCTATCGGGATAATTTCTATGCGTCGCTGAATTCAGCCGTGTTTAGTGATGGCTCGTTTGTGTATGTTCCTCCCGGGGTGCGTTGCCCCATGGAGCTGTCCACTTATTTCCGCATCAATGCCGCTAAAACCGGTCAATTCGAGCGCACATTAATTATCGCCGACCAAGGCGCCTATGTGAGTTATTTGGAGGGATGTACCGCGCCAATGCGAGATGAAAACCAGCTTCATGCCGCCGTGGTGGAGCTCATCGCCCTAGATGATGCGGAGATTAAGTATTCGACGGTTCAAAACTGGTATCCGGGCGACGAACAGGGGCGCGGCGGCATTTACAACTTCGTAACTAAACGAGGTGCGTGTCGCGGCAACAACAGTAAGATATCGTGGACGCAAGTCGAAACCGGGTCGGCCATTACCTGGAAATACCCCAGCGTCATTCTTCAAGGGGACAACACAGTAGGGAAATTCTATTCCGTTGCGCTGACGAACCACTACCAACAAGCCGACACGGGCACCAAGATGATCCACATCGGCAAAAACACACGCAGCACGATTATTTCTAAGGGTATCTCCGCAGGACACGGCCAGAACGCTTACCGGGGCCTGGTGAAAGTTGTCGATGGCGCCAGTGGCGCGCGTAATTACAGTCAATGTGACTCGCTGTTGCTTGGTCCGCACTGCGGCGCTCATACCTTTCCGTACATCGAGGTCAGAAATCCTTCAGCCCAAGTGGAACACGAAGCCACCACATCAAAGATCAGTGAAGACCAACTTTTTTATTGCCAACAACGTGGGTTGTCCGCCGAAGACGCCGTTTCGGTTATTGTCAATGGCTTCTGCAAAGATGTTTTAAGAGAGCTACCGATGGAATTTGCTGTGGAAGCGCAGAAACTGCTGGGCGTAAACTTAGAGGGTGCCGTCGGATAAGCGACTAGTTCGTCAATCAATAGAAAAAACGAATGCTAACCATTAAACAACTACACGCGACAATCAACACTACGCCCGTTCTTAACGGCATCGATCTTGAAGTTCGCGCCGGTGAAGTTCACGCCA
>CALZJI010000160.1 GCA_945787615.1 uncultured Chromatiaceae bacterium
GTGGGTGAAGCTAAAAGGCTTTGATTCCACTGTGAAATCAATATTTAGCATTCGCTCCCTGCGTGGCGCTACCCGCATCCGCCCAGAACCCACGAATTCAGGTTAAACTATGCAGCCTTTAGCCACCAAATCGTTTCGATAATGCAAAACCGAGATAATTTTAAAGTCATTGTGGTCGGCGGCGGCCATGCGGGGACCGAAGCGGCGCTCGCCGCGGCGCGCATGGGGGTGAAAACTCTTCTGCTTACTCACAATATCGAGACGTTAGGTCAAATGAGCTGCAACCCGGCCATAGGTGGTATTGGTAAGGGTCATTTGGTCAAGGAAATTGACGCGCTAGGTGGCGTGATGGCGAGCAGTGCTGACCAGGCCGGAATTCAATTTCGTACACTAAATGCCAGTAAGGGTCCCGCCGTGCGGGCAACGCGGGCCCAATGCGACCGCCTGTTGTATAAGCAAGCGATACGCTCGGTACTGGAGAATCAGCCGAATCTGATGATTTTTCAACAAGCCGTTGACGATCTTATTATCGAAGGCGACGCGGTCAGCGGGGTCGTAACCCAGATGGGTTTGCGTTTTTTTGCACCCACCGTGGTATTGACCGTTGGCACGTTTCTTGGTGGACGAATACACATCGGTTTATCCAACCACCAGGGTGGCCGTGCAGGCGACCCGCCCGCGAACACGCTGGCGCAGCGTCTTCGCGAACGCCCTTTCCGGGTCGATCGCCTCAAAACCGGTACGCCGCCCCGCATCGACGGCCGCAGCATTGCTTTCACGCGCATGGTAGAGCAACCGGGCGACGAGCCCGTACCGGTTTTTTCCTACCTTGGTAACGCCGAACAACACCCGCGGCAGATTTCTTGCTTCATCACCCAAACCTCGGAGCGAACCCACGACCTCATTCGCGGCGGTTTGTCTCGTTCCCCGATGTATACAGGCGTTATCGAAGGCGTCGGGCCGCGTTATTGCCCTTCGATCGAAGATAAAGTTGTCCGTTTTTCGGAGAAAACCTCGCACCAGATTTTCATCGAACCTGAAGGACTCGACACTCACGAAATCTACCCTAACGGTATTTCCACCAGCTTACCTTTTGATGTGCAGTATGAGATGGTGCGCTCTATCGCGGGGCTAGAGAATGCGCATATAACGCGGCCCGGGTATGCCATTGAATATGATTTTTTTGATCCACGCGATCTCCGCTACACGTTGGAAACCAAGTTTATAAATGGTCTGTTCTTCGCCGGACAAATCAACGGCACGACGGGTTACGAAGAAGCCGCGGCGCAGGGTGTGTTAGCCGGTATTAATGCAGCGCTTCGAGTGCAGGAAAAAGAAGCCTGGTATCCAAAACGCGACGAAGCCTACCTGGGTGTTTTGATTGATGATCTAATAACGCGCGGAACGCAAGAACCTTACCGAATGTTCACCAGTCGCGCCGAGTACCGGCTTATGCTGCGGGAAGACAATGCTGACATGCGGTTAACGGAAGCAGGGCGTCAACTTGGGTTAGTGGATGATCAACGGTGGCGGTTGTTCGAAGAGAAACGTGAAGCTGTGGCTCGAGAACAACAGCGGTTGCAGGACACCTGGGTTCGGCCCGGAAACGAACAGGCGTCGAAAAAGGCGCAAGAGATTATTGGTGTGCCACTAAGCCGAGAGTACCGTGCCATAGAACTGCTTCGACGCCCCACTGTTACTTATAACGGACTTATGGAGATACCCGAATTGGGTCCTGGTGTAGGCGACGAAAAAGTTGCCGAACAAGTGGAGATTCAGGCTAAATATGCCGGTTATATCGACCGGCAACATCTCGAAATTGAGCGCCACCGCCGTCATGAAGAAACCCCTTTACCGGGAGGCCTGGACTACAATGAAGTTCGCGGACTGTCCGCTGAAGTGCAACAAAAGCTCTCGGAGGTACGACCTACTACCGTCGGACAAGCGGCGCGGATACCCGGCGTCACGCCGGCGGCGGTTTCGCTATTGTTGGTTCATATAAAGAAAAGACAACTAAAACAATCGGCGTAACGGCCTCAAACCCCAAAATTGTGCCTTAGACCGACACGCTCATTAACCCCGCATAAGGGCCGCGGAAACAAATAATCATCCAATTTTGCTTGTCTTTTAGCCCAGCTTCTGTGTTGCGGCAAGGGTTACATAAAGCGATTATGCGCCCCTTGCCGTGCCTTGAATCTGAGCAAAAATCCGGCGCAATCTTTGGACAATTATTTATTTCCGCGGCCCTAATAGACGTGGTTAGAGACCACTCAATTTCTTGGCAAGCGCTTGTTTTTCCGCAACAGCATCGCCACTTAGGGCAAAACCGCGCAGGTTTTGGTCGGCATCGTAAAACAATGCGCGAACGCCGTTAGGCAATTCTTCAACCTTCCATTCGCCCGGTGTCCCTGGTGGCGCGGGTGCAATGGTTATTGGGTGCGCGGGAGTTTTCACAACGATGGGCATAACTGGATACGTCAGTTGCGTGGGCGTGCCAGACAATGTTCTCGCTAAAGTCCGGGCTTGGTTCATTAGCGGCATAACGAACGGGAGTACCTGACCATCCAACTCGGCGCAGTCGCCTAGGGCGAAGGTATCTTTAACACTGGTTTCCAGAAACCGGTCCACAACGATACCACGCTTAACCTGAATTCCGGCGGATTGAGCGAGCGTTGTATTCGGTCCAAGACCGGTCGCGGAGAGCACAACATCGCCGGTTACGTGAGTTCCATCGGCTAGAGTCACGACATAGTGGCCATTTTCTCGGTCGACGCGCTCCGCAACGCTATTACGATGCCACGACACGTTGGCTTCGCTGAGCGCGAAGCGAAGTTTGCGACCGATAGTCTCTGGCATGAGGTGATCTAACGGCTCGCGGCCCCACACGATGACTTCGACGTTCATGCCAGCACGGCTTAGATCGTTGGCGAATTCGCAGCCAATCAAGCCCGCACCGATAATAACAACCCGCTCGGCGTTGAGGATAGCATTACGAAAACGCGTGTAATCGGCTAAGTCATTGACAGTGAGGATGCTGTCGGCGGCGTCCCCGGCTAACGTCGGTTTTAGTTGGTGGGCGCCGACACTGAGTACGAGCTTGCTGTAGCGCTGCGCGAAGCCGTTGGCCAAAACGGCTTTTTTTTCGATAGAGATGGCGGTTATTTTACATTGCGTCTTGATTTCGGCGTCGAGTTGTTTCGCCATTTGTGCCGCATTGGCCGTCGCAAGTTCGTCGGGCGATTTCCCACTGGCTAACGCGTTTGAAAGCATCGGTTTTGAATAAAACCGCCCATCGTCGGCCGTGACAATCGTTAAAGGGGTCTCCTTGTCGAGTTTTCGAAATTCGCGCGCCAGGGTATAGCCGGCCAAGCCTGTTCCGATAATAACGAGCGGATTCATGGCGGTTCCTGTGTTATTCTATTGATTAATAGCGTTTTTTGTGGCACCGTCCCTAGGCGGCGATTTCAACCATTTCAAAATCGTCTTTGGTGACCCCGCAGTCGGGGCACATCCAGTCGCTCGGCACCTCTTCCCAGCATGTCCCTGGCGCGATTCCGTCATCGGGCATACCCGCAGCTTCTTCGTACAAGAACCCACACACGACGCACTGCCATTTTTTCATTCAATTTCTCCTCTGTTGAAAATTACTAACTATAGTTTGATTTGCACATGATTGATGTTCTCTAAGTCGCAAGATAACGGTTAATATGACATTTCTCAACTTTCTACGACGCCCACCAGTCCGCGCGCACGCTTGATCTAAACTCTATAATAAATTTTTTCTATCAAAGGTTAAAAATGATTTTTTTAACAGATTTTTCGGCCGTAACGGAAACATGACGGAACATGTCCATACATCCCAGCCTTTGGAAGAGTCGATTGTTAACGGCCTGACGACGCTTTCGCTTTCTTTGCCCAACGACCGTGTCGAGTTGCTGGCGCGATTCATACGGCTGTTAACAAAGTGGAATCGCGTTTACAATCTCACTGCGGTTCGCGAGATCGACAAGATGGTTAGCCTTCACCTCCTCGACAGCTTAGTCGCAGTTCCGTACATTAAAGGCAATCGAATTATAGATGTCGGGACGGGACCCGGGTTGCCAGGGGTTCCTCTTTCCATCGCTTGCCCGCAGTGGCAGTTTGTTTTACTTGACAGCAATCGCAAAAAAACACGGTTTGTATCTCAGGCGGTAATTGAATTGGGATTGGAAAACGTCGAGATTGTGACCGCTCGAGTGGAGGACTTTCAACCTCTTACTCGATTTAGCACGGTCATTGCTCGGGCATTTGCTTCGATTCCGAATATGTTAAAACTAACCGGGCATCTCTGTGCCCCAAGTGGGAATTTTGTGTTTATGAAAGGGGTATTCCCCAGCGAGGAATTGGCCGGATTGCCCGGCGGGTACGCACTGGAAAGCGTGTTTCGGGTTAGTGTTCCTGGGATGTCGCTTGAACGGCATCTTGTCGTCGTAGCGCCCACTTCACTCGCCCAGTGAAGTGGCCAGCCACCGCGTTTAAGTATCCATAGCGCCTAAAGTTTATGAGCAGAATTATTGCCATTACCAATCAGAAAGGGGGCGTGGGTAAGACCACGACGGCCGTAAACCTTGCTGCATCGTTGGCGGCGACCAAACGTAGTGTGTTGCTCGTGGATCTTGACGCCCAAGGTAACGCGACCATGGGTAGCGGCGTCGACAAAAACGAGTTGGATTACTCGGCCTGCGACGTGCTATTGGGCCAGATTGATTTGAAGCAGATCATTATTGCTGGTCTCCCGGGCGGTTATGATATCGCGCCCGCCAATGCCGACCTTACGGCAGCGGAAATTGAATTAAGAGAGTCGTCTGAGAGAGAGCGCCGACTACGCATCGCGCTTGAAAGCGTAGCGGCCGAGTATGACTATATCCTTATCGATTCACCCCCTTCGCTTAATATGCTGACACTCAATGCGCTTGTGGCCGCCGATTGGGTACTCGTGCCAATGCAGTGCGAATATTACGCGTTGGAAGGCTTGACCGCGTTATTGGAAACCATCGAGGGCGTACGACGTAGCCTTAACCCAGGCCTTAAATTGCTGGGGCTGTTGCGCACCATGTACGATGCGCGGAATAATTTGGCCAACGAGGTATCTGCGCAACTTTGTGATTACTTCGGCGACAAGGTTTACAGAACCGTAATTCCCCGTAATGTCAGATTGGCGGAAGCCCCCAGTCATGGTCTTCCCGCGCTTCTCTATGACAAGTCGTCTCGTGGAGCTCAAGCCTACCTCGCGTTGGCCGGAGAAATGTTGCGGCGGGACGAAGACGAGTCGGGAACGGCCGCCACGAGTCAACGCCCAACGCAGACGACCGACCATGAAACGCCTGTCCCGCTAACATTGGCAAACAACACTAAGATAGGAGAAACCACAGATACCAATGATGTAGGCGCGATTGTTAAGAGTGACGGCGTTACGTTTTTCAAACTCAAGGAAAAAGGGTAAACGAACTGCGTCACGTTAAGCGAATGACCGACAATTCGTTGGTTTTATTCACCATTTGGATTAGAGAGATATGGCCGTAAAGAAACGCGGATTAGGTCGGGGATTGGATGCATTGCTTGCTGGCGCATCTACCGCACAAGTGGACGAAAGCGAGGGTCAAAGGGGCGATGAGCTGCGTAACCTTTCCATTGAAATGATTCAGCGGGGTAAATACCAACCGCGGACAGACATGCATCCCGATAGTCTACAGGAGCTTGCGGGCTCCATTCGCGCACAGGGCGTGGTTCAGCCTATCGTAGTTCGAAGCCTAAGCACCCCTGGGCGCTACGAAATTATCGCCGGCGAGCGTCGCTGGCGCGCTTCTCAGTTGGCGGGGCTGCAAGAAATCCCGGCGATCGTGCGGGACGTGCCCGATGAGGCCGCATTAGCGATGGCGCTAATCGAGAACATTCAGCGCGAAGGCCTTAATCCTCTGGAGGAAGCCAACGCATTGAGAAGGCTCGCCGATGAGTTCGATATGACACACCAGGAGGTGGCGCACGCCGTTGGCCGCTCGCGCGCAGCGGTGTCCAATCTTCTACGGCTGTTGGATCTCAATAAGGACGTAAAATCCTTGGTGCAAGACGGTGACTTGGAGATGGGGCACGCACGTGCATTGTTGGGGTTAGAGGGCGTTCACCAAAGTGAAGCAGCACGCCGCGTCGCAGCGAAGTCGTTATCTGTCCGAGAGACGGAGAACCTCGTAAAGCGGTTGCTGCAACAGGATGGAGAAAGGCGTAAAGTCACAAAGACCGCCATCGATCCGGACCTACGTCAGTTCCAAGACGAGCTCTCTGAACGGCTTGGTGCCCGCGTCAATATTCAGCACGGAGCTAAAGGTAAAGGAAAGTTGACAATCCAGTACAACAGCTTAGAGGAACTGGAGGGTATATTAGCGCACATAAAATAACCACCAGACACGGCTCGTCGGTTTGAGTTATTGCTCGACAGGCTGTTGGATAAGCAATGCGGGTGTCGTGCACCCTTTTGTGGTGAATTCACTTCCCACCACATATGTTCTTTTCGTTAAGGCTCGCTGCCGCAAGGCGTACCACTGTTCGCTCTAAATTTACCCCTCGTTTTTTGTGATAGGGGTTGCAGCGGATTGGCTGACAAGCTATACTCCCGCCTCAATTTTTAAGACGCCTCGGCATGACAAAATCAACAAACGCGGCGTGGGTCTTAGTCGGTGTAGGCACTCAACTCACCGCCATGGTCGTAACGGGGTTTGCATTGGGTTACGGACTGGATGTATGGCTGGGGAGTAAACCAATTTTCATGCTTGTTTTTGGTTGCCTTGGGTTTATCGGGGGCGTCCTTAAAGCTTACAAGCTACTGATTAGGCTCGGCTAATTTGAATTCCGATGAGCGAGATTTTGCCGCCAGCGCCCGCAAGCTGACGATTTTACAAATCAGTATAGGGGGGTTTGTTGCGGCGGGTTTTTTTATAAAAGGGGGGGCGTGGTTAGCCCAATCCGCCATTTACGGGGCCCTCATTAGCGTCATTCTCACACGTTTGTTGAGTTGGGGGGTCGGGCGGGCCGCGAGGGCGGCGTCGAAGAATAAATCAAAGAGCGTAAGCATGCTCTATCTTGGGGCAGCCCAGCGTTTTCTTCTGGCTTTAGTGTTGTTTGGCTTTGGATTAGCTGTCATCAAGTTGGAACCACTGCCGATGATCGCCGGATTCTGTCTGGCCCAGGCGGCATACTTGATTTTTATACGGATGCAGCAGTCGTCGAAAAGCATTGTTTAGTTAACTGGGGGTGTTGTTTTGAGTGCAACGGAATCGGGTTCGAGTGGCGGTAGCGGTACCGTCGAGTATATCCAGCACCACCTGACCAATTTATGCGTCGGGGATTGTGACCCCGTTACTCACAAGGCGGCTGGGTTTTGGGCATTACACGTCGATACGCTCTTTTTTAGTGTCGCGTTGGGTGCTCTGATCATTGCGGTTTCTTGGAATCTTACGCGGAATTTAAATCCCGACACACCGAGCGGCTTTCAAAACTTTGTCGAATCGATACTCGATTTTGTCAGCACCAATGTGAGAGACACCTTTCCCGGCCACAATCCGCTGATTGCCCCATTGGCGTTAACGGTATTTGTTTGGGTTTGGTTAATGAACTTCATGGACCTGATCCCTGTAGATTTATTGCCCGCCATCGCCAGTTGGTTTGGTATCAATTATTTAAAGGTCGTCCCCACAACAGACCTTAACACCACG
This sequence comes from uncultured Chromatiaceae bacterium, assembly GCA_945787615.1. Classification (GTDB taxonomy): domain Bacteria; phylum Pseudomonadota; class Gammaproteobacteria; order JAADHS01; family JAADHS01; genus CALZJI01. The sequence goes on from CALZJI010000160.1 coordinate 7,746, forward strand.
CTGGCGATGTCCTTAACGGTATTCGGGTTGATAATTTATTACAGCATCAAAGTCAAAGGGGCGGCCGGCTATCTGAAAATGTTTTTGTTTCATCCCTTTGGAAAATTTCTAGTGCCCGTCAACGTCGTGATGACGCTCATCGAAGAGCTCGCAAAACCATTGAGTTTGGCGCTACGTCTTTTCGGTAACCTGTTCGCCGGAGAATTGGTTTTTCTTCTCATTGCCTTAATTGGCGGCACGCTCGCCGTTGGTGCGGCTGCGTTGTTCTGGTTCCCGCTTCAAGTCGTTTTGGATTTGGGTTGGCTCATATTTCACTTGTTGATCATCACTCTGCAGGCCTTTATCTTTATGGTACTCACCATTGTGTATCTGGGGATGGCTCATACTGACGAAGACCATTAACTTTTTTTTTAATCATCTTTAGGGAGAACCGTAATGACACCTGATATGATCGCGCAAATTTATGCCTATACCGCAGTCGGTGTTGGCGTTATCCTGGCCGCCGCCGGATTGGGTTCGGCTATCGGTTGGGGGCTTATTTGTGCCAAAACGCTGGAAGGAATCGCTCGCCAGCCGGAAATGCGCCCGGCGTTGATGACCAACATGTTTATATTCGCGGGTTTAATGGAGTCGTTTCCCTTCATCATCTTAGCGTTCGCCATGTGGTTCTTGTTTGCGAACCCGTTTGTTGGCGCGCTGCAAGCTGCGATTGGCGGCTAGCTACGTTGTTGCCATCATTCGTCCTTAAGGTAAGGAAGAGAAGAGGAACGATATCGTGAATATCACCGTAAGCCTTTTCGGGCAGGTTATCGCCTTCGTGTTGCTCATTTGGTTCGTTAACCGAGTGTTGTGGGACCCCGTATCCAAAATGCTCGAGGATCGCCAAAAACGCATCGCGGATGGCTTGGCTGCCGGCGAGAAGGGAAAACATGAACTAGAAAGGGCTAAAAAGCTAGCCAAAGAAACCTTGCACGAGGCCAAGACGAAGGCGGGCGAAATTATCGCGCAAGCCGAGAAACGCGCAAGCGAGATCGTCGAAGAGGCAAAGCAAGATGCGCGCACCGAAGGCGACCGCCTGTTGGCTGCCGCCAACTCGGAAATCGACCGTGAGGTTAACCGCGCGAGGGAAACGCTTAGAGGTCAGGTCGCCGACATTACAGTGGCTGGGGCTAAGCGAATACTCAAGCGCGAGATCGACGCTAAGGCCCACGAAGATCTATTGAAAGAGCTGGTTACCCAAATATAAGAGTTCGTTGCAATGGCAGAAAATTCAACATTAGCTCGACCTTACGCCCAGGCCGCGTTTGAAATCGCGCAAGCTCAGGATAATTTGGCAGGTTGGTCAAAAATGCTTAACGCAATCGCTTCGGTGGTTGCAGATGAAAGCGTTCAGAGCATAATTGGCAACCCTCGCGTCAGCAAGGCGCAGTTGACATCACTTGTGACCGATGTGTGTGGTGAGGGGCTCGATCAACAGGGCAGGAACTTCGTCAGTTTGGTCATCGAGAACGACCGGCTCGTTCTCATGCCCGAGATCTTGAGCCTGTTTGAGCAGCAACGCGCCGAAGCCGAGGCGACGCTTCAAGCCGAGGTTATTTCCGCATTCGAGCTTAGTAAGGCGCAAGAGGCGAGCATCGCAGCCGCGTTGAAGAAGCGCTTGGGTCGTGAAGTGACTTTGACCAGTAGGAAGGACGACACATTATTGGGAGGCGCCGTTATTCGCGCGGGCGATCTTGTGATTGATGGGTCGGTCACGAGCCAGTTGAATAAGCTCGCCGGTGCATTGGCCGGATAACGTCTTAAGAGGAAAACAACATGCAATTAAACGCTTCAGAAATCAGTGAGCTGATCAAGCAGCGTATAGAAAAGTTTGAGGTAGTTACCGAAGCCCGCACCGAGGGAACGGTAGTCAGCGTCACTGATGGTATCGTTCGAGTTCATGGTCTTGCCGATGTCATGCAGGGTGAGATGATCGAGTTCCCCGGCAATACCTACGGGATGGCGCTGAACCTTGAGCGTGATTCCGTCGGCGCCGTAATTTTAGGTGACTATAAGCATATTTCTGAAGGTGATAGCGTAAAGTGCACCGGCAAGATTTTAGAGGTGCCGGTAGGCCCCGACCTTCTTGGACGCGTTGTCGATTCACTTGGTACCGCCCTAGACGGCAAAGGGCCTATTCAGGCAGCGGCCAGCTCACCTATTGAAAAAGTCGCGCCGGGCGTTATTGCGCGCCAATCGGTGGATCAACCCGTTCAAACCGGTATCAAGGCAATTGACGCAATGGTACCGATCGGGCGCGGACAGCGTGAGTTAATTATTGGAGACCGACAGACCGGTAAGACAGCGGTGGCAATCGACGCCATCATCAACCAGAAGGGCACAGGCGTTAAATGTATCTATGTCGCCGTCGGCCAAAAGGCGTCATCCATCGCTAATGTCGTACGTAAACTAGAGGAACACGGCGCCTTAGATCATACGATTATCGTAGCGGCGGGCGCCTCGGACTCGGCGGCCATGCAGTACATCGCCCCTTACGCCGGCTGTGCCATGGGGGAATATTTCCGTGACCTCGGTGAAGACGCGCTTGTTGTCTATGACGATTTGACGAAACAAGCATGGGCTTATCGTCAGGTCTCTTTGCTGTTACGCCGACCACCGGGACGTGAAGCTTATCCTGGTGATGTGTTTTATCTCCACTCCCGCTTGCTCGAGCGGGCCGCCCGTATCAACGCGGAGTACGTGGAAAAAATCACCAATGGTGAAGTAAAAGGCCAAACGGGTTCCTTAACGGCGTTACCCATCATTGAAACGCAAGCAGGTGACGTATCTGCGTTCGTACCAACCAATGTTATCTCCATCACTGACGGGCAGATTTTCTTGGAATCCGACCTGTTCAATGCGGGCATTCGTCCGGCGATCAATGCGGGACTGTCCGTGTCTCGAGTGGGCGGTGCAGCACAGACGAAGGTGATTAAGAAGCTTGGCGGTGGTGTTCGCCTCGATTTGGCGCAATACCGCGAGTTGGCGGCATTCGCGCAGTTTGCATCCGATCTTGACGAAACGACCCGAAAACAACTTGAGCGCGGTCAACGGGTCACCGAATTGATGAAACAAAAGCAGTATTCTCCGCTCAGCGTTGCTGAGCAGGCGGTCTCACTGTTCGCCGCAAATGAAGGGTTTATTGACGATGTGGAACTCAACAAGGTTGGGGACTTCGAAGCGGCGTTGCATTCCTACATGCGTTCAAGCCACGCGGGCTTGATGGGCAAAATTAACGAGACCGGCGATTACAATGATGAGATCGCGAAGGGCTTGCGTTCAGCATTGGAAGATTTCAAGGCCAATCATACCTGGTAAACGAGGAGCGCGGTTAGCATGGCCGTAGGTAAAGAAATACGAACCAAGATCAAGAGTATAAAAAATACTCAAAAGATCACGCGCGCCATGGAAATGGTCGCCGCCAGTAAGATGCGCAAGGCACAGGATCGGATGGAAGCGTCGCGACCCTATTCCGAGAAGATGAGGAATGTGATTGGTCACTTGGCTCACGCCCATCCGGAATACAAGCACCCTTACATGGTTGAGAGAGAAGCCAAAAGAGTTGGTTTCATTATCATCTCGTCCGATCGAGGTCTTTGCGGCGGACTTAACAACAATATGCTACGCGCCAGCGTCATCGCGATGAAAGAATGGAATGACAAAGGCATAAAAATTGATCTGTGCACCATTGGGAAAAAGGCGAACGCGTTTTTCGGTCGGATGGGTGGACGTATTTTGGCCGAAAAAAGCGGACTAGGGGACGCGCCCCAAATCGCGGATTTAATCGGTGTTGTCAAGGTAATGCTGGACGCTTATGACAAAGGCGAATTGGATCGACTTTATTTGGTTTACAACGAATTTGTAAACACCATGACTCAGAAGCCTCAGACAATGCAGCTGCTACCCATTCAAGCTGAGCCGGAAGAGGAGTTAAAACATCACTGGGATTATCTCTACGAACCAGAAGCAAAAGAAGTTCTGGATGGTGTCTTAATGCGTTACATTGAATCGTTGGTCTACCAAGGCGTGGTGGAGAACAACGCGTGTGAACAAGCGGCGCGTATGGTTGCCATGAAGAGCGCCTCCGACAACGCGGGGGATATTATCGGTGAGCTGCAGTTAGCTTATAACAAGGCAAGGCAAGCCGCGATCACCCAAGAGATTTCGGAAATCGTTGGCGGGGCAGCGGCTATCCAATAGGGCGAAGATGTCTTCGAATTACGATTCTGCTATTTAAGAGGAACAGGTGAAATGAGTTCGGGTACTATTGTTCAAATTATTGGCGCCGTTGTGGATGTGGAGTTCCCGCGCCATGCGATGCCGAAAGTTTATGACGCGTTAACGGTCGAAGAAGCCAGCCTTACTCTGGAAGTACAGCAGCAGCTGGGCGACGGCGTGGTTCGCACCATAGCCATGGGAAGCACCGACGGTCTTCGCCGTGAGTTGTCGGTAACGAGCACCGGTGCGCCGATTTCTGTGCCCGTTGGCACGGCGACCCTAGGCCGCATCATGGACGTCCTCGGCAATCCCATTGACGAAAAAGGCGACATCGGTGAAGAGGCGCGGCGCGCCATTCACCAGCCTTCCCCTGCTTACGAGGACCTTGCCGCAACGACGGAGCTCCTTCAGACGGGCATCAAGGTCATCGATCTTATTTGCCCGTTTGCTAAGGGCGGCAAGGTCGGTTTGTTCGGCGGCGCTGGCGTCGGTAAGACCGTTAACATGATGGAGCTTATCCGTAACATCGCCATCGAACACAGCGGTTACTCTGTATTCGCCGGTGTTGGGGAGCGGACCCGTGAAGGGAACGACTTCTATCATGAAATGACGGAGAGTAACGTCCTCGATAAAGTTGCCCTGGTTTACGGGCAAATGAACGAGCCGCCTGGCAACCGACTGCGTGTTGGGCTAACGGGTTTGAGTATGGCGGAGCATTTCCGTGACGAAGGACGCGACGTTCTCTTGTTCGTTGACAATATTTACCGTTATACCTTAGCCGGTACGGAAGTGTCGGCATTGCTCGGCCGTATGCCTTCAGCGGTGGGTTATCAACCTACCTTGGCCGAAGAGATGGGGGTACTGCAAGAGCGCATTACGTCAACGAAAACGGGTTCGATCACCTCCATACAAGCGGTCTACGTACCGGCCGACGATTTAACCGATCCTTCGCCCGCTACGACCTTTGCCCACTTAGATGCTACGGTCGTCTTGTCACGGCAAATAGCCGAATTGGGTATTTACCCAGCGGTGGATCCACTGGATTCGACGAGTCGCCAACTCGATCCGTTGGTTATTGGCCAAGAGCACTATGACGTAGCGCGCGCGGTTCAAGGTACGCTGCAACGTTACAAAGAGCTCAAAGACATCATCGCCATTCTTGGAATGGATGAGCTCTCGGAGGATGACAAGCTTACGGTTTCGCGTGCTCGTAAGATTCAGCGTTTCTTATCGCAACCGTTCTTCGTGGCGGAGACGTTCACCGGAGCCCCAGGTAAGTACGTATCCTTGAAGGATACCGTGAGCGCGTTTAGAGCCATCGTGGACGGAGAGTATGACCACCTTCCGGAACAAGCCTTTTACATGGTTGGTACCATTGACGAGGCCGTCGAAAAAGCGAAAAAACTTTAAGGGCATAATGGCTTTGGTCCGGCTGGTTATGACACCGACGGTTGGGCTTCAGTTTAGGCAAGAGGTTTCAATATGGCAATGACCGTTCACGTCGATATCGTCAGCGCGGAGAGCGAAATTTTCTCGGGAACTGCTGAGATGGTGTTCGCTCCGGGCGCAATGGGGGAAGTCGGTATTTTGCCGCGCCATGCGCCGTTGCTCACGCATCTTAGGCCGGGCGAGGTTCGCGTAAAGAAAACCGACGGAGGAGAAGAGACCTTCTATGTTTCCGGCGGTATTTTAGAAATACAGCCTCATGTGGTGACTGTCTTATCCGACACCGCGTTGCGAGCGAAGGATATCGATGAAGCCGCCGCGCTGGAAGCTAAACAACGGGCCGAGCAGGTGCTCGCGGATAAAACCTCCGAGTTTGAATACGCTAGAGCTGAAAAAGAACTCGCTGAAGCCGTGGCGCAATTACATGCTCTGCAACGCCTGCGTAAAAAAGTGGGTCGCTAACCATTAGCCTGAATGCGTGTTGAAGGCGTTCCGTGTCTGTTGTAGCGGCGATTTCCTTGTTTATTGGTGATGAAACAAAAAGAAAAGGCCATCATTAAGATGGCCTTTTCTTTTTTGTTAGACATGAGACACACTTTGTGGCATCAAAGTCCAGCGCGATAACGTCCGGATCTGGTGTGAAATTAGGGCTAGGAAGGCGGACTTACGCCTTTTGTTTCGTGCTGTAGTAAACTGTAATTATGGATGTTTCTTTTATAAATTCCTCCGGTGAAATATGAGTTTTCATGTCGTTATTCTCGCGGCGGGCCAAGGCACACGGATGCGATCAAGGCTTCCCAAGGTGCTCCATCCTCTTGCTGGAACACCGCTTTTAACCCACGTGGTTAACACGGCACAGACGTTAAACCCGTCTAAAATACATGTTGTCTACGGACACGGGGGCGAACACGTCCGTACCGCTCTATCCGCCTTGCCGGTGAACTGGATTGAACAAGCCCAACAATTGGGCACAGGTCACGCGGTGGTTCAAGCCATGTCCCACGTCAGTGATGATGCCGAAGTGTTAGTGCTTTACGGTGACGTACCGCTCATACAACCGGATACGTTACGCCGTCTATTGAATGTAACCAACGGCAAGTCGATGGCGTTACTGACCGCCCATCTCGAGGAGCCGTTCGGGTACGGGCGTATTATCCGTGATGCGTCGGGCAATGTCATACGGATTGTTGAACAAAAGGACGCCTCTAGCGAAGAAAGTAACGTTAACGAAATCAACACCGGTATCCTTGCGGCCCATAACGGGGATTTACAGCGATGGCTTGGTCGTCTGGATAATCAGAACGCCCAGCAGGAGTACTACCTCACTGATGTCATTGCCATGGCCGCAGAGGAGGGGATGGCCATAAACACCACGGAGCCTACCTCAATCGAGGAGATTTTAGGTGTAAATAACCGCGTCCAACTTGCGCAGTTAGAGCGTTATTATCAAAAAAAGCAGGCAGAACGTTTTCTGCTCGAGGGCGTAACGTTACTTGACCCCGCGCGTTTCGACGTTCGCGGTCATTTAGACGTGGGCCCTGATACGGTGATCGATATCAATACTGTTTTCGAAGGTACCGTTAAAATCGGAAGCGGCGTGAAAATAGGGCCGAATACGTTTATCAAGAATGTAACAATCGGTGATGACGTCGAAATCCTGGCCAACTGCGTCATCGAAGACGCCGAAATTGGCGCGGGATGTCGCGTTGGTCCATTCGCGCGCCTCCGTCCTCAGACGACGTTGGCGGAAAATGTTCACGTTGGTAATTTCGTTGAAATCAAGAAAAGCGATGTTGCGCAAGGCTCCAAGATAAACCATCTGAGTTACGTCGGTGATTCCACGGTCGGCCGTGATGTTAATATTGGTGCTGGAACGATTACATGTAACTATGATGGTGCCTATAAACACAAAACGGTGATTGGGGATCGTGTCTTCGTGGGTTCCGATACCCAACTTGTGGCGCCGGTGAGAGTAGGGGCTGGCGCAACCATTGGTGCAGGGACAACGGTCACAAAAGATGTTCCGGAAGACGTGTTGGTAATAAGTCGCGTACCGCAAAGAATAAGTACATCGTGGAATCGGCCTAAAAAAACAGGGGAACGTAACGACGGTTAGTCGTTAAGGATAGGATCTATGTGCGGAATTATAGGCGCGGCAGCGGAACGAGATGTGGTACCGATTTTGGTCCAGGGTTTGAGGCGCCTTGAATACCGAGGTTACGATTCGGCTGGCGTAGCCGTGATTGATGATCAGGCGTGCCTAGACCGAGCGCGTACAACCGGAAAAGTTAAGGATTTAGAAAATCTCATACAACAAAACCCAGTACGGGGTACGGTAGGTATTGCACATACTCGTTGGGCAACACACGGCAAGCCCGATACGCGTAATGCGCATCCTCATATCTGTCGTGATACGGTGGCCGTTGTACATAATGGCATTATTGAGAATTTTGAGTCTTTACGCGACGAGCAGATCGACGCCGGTTACGAGTTTACTTCTGAAACGGATACGGAAGTGGTCGTGCATCAAATTTTCGGCCATCTTGAGGCGGGTGCGAATCTGCTTAGCGCCGTCCAAAATACGGTTAAAGATCTCGAAGGCGCTTACGCCTTAGGCGTTATCAGCAATAAAGAGCCTGGTCGTCTTATCGCGGCGCGGCGCGGCAGTCCCTTGGTAATCGGTATTGGCATCGGAGAGTATTTTATCGCCTCTGAATCGGCGGCTTTGTTGCCCGTGACACAGCGGTTTATTTATCTTGAGGACGGTGACGTCGCTGACATTACCCGAGATAGCTTGTCCATTTATGATGTAGGTGGTCGATCTGTAGAGCGGCCCATAAGAGAGACCGAGCTCACTGCCGACGCCGTAGAGCGTGGTCAATACCGTCATTACATGCTCAAAGAAATCTTCGAGCAACCGCAAGCGCTTGCGGACACGTTGTTAGGCTGTATTAGCGGCAACCACGTCTTGGAAGAATCATTTGGCCACGAGGCCGCAAGCATTTTCGAGGACGTGGACAATGTCCACATTCTAGCTTGCGGCACCAGCTATCACGCTGGTATGGTCGCTCGTTATTGGATGGAAGCGCTGGCTGGCATTCCCTGTAACGTGGAGGTGGCCAGCGAGTTCCGGTATCGTAATCCGGTGGTACGCAAGAACGCGCTGGTGGTGACCATTTCCCAATCCGGCGAGACGGCGGATACCCTTGCGGCCTTAAAGGAAGCGAAAGCACGTGGCTTCGGCAAAGCGCTGGGCATCTGCAACGTACCTGAGAGCGCGTTGGTCCGGGAAAGTGATCTGGTGTTTCTTACCCGTGCCGGCCCGGAAATCGGCGTTGCTTCCACGAAGGCTTTTACTACGCAGTTGCTAGCTCTGCTCTTGTTGGCGATTATACTTGGGCGTAGAGAACGCCTATCTGCTGCGGACGAGGCAGTTCTCGTTGCACAACTTATGACCTTGCCCGGCAAGGTCGAGCACGTGCTGGGCTTGAGCGACGAAATAAAAGTGTTATCCGAAGAGTTCGCCGATAAACACCATGCGCTTTTCCTTGGGCGTGGGGCCCAATATCCTGTGGCGATGGAAGGCGCTCTGAAGCTCAAGGAAATTTCATATATCCATGCCGAGGCCTACCCCGCTGGCGAGCTTAAGCACGGACCTTTGGCGCTAGTGGATGCCCATATGCCCGTAATCGCGGTTGCGCCCAATAATGACTTATTGGAAAAGCTTAAATCCAACCTGCAGGAAGTGCGCGCCCGCGGCGGGGAACTCTATGTCTTCGCGGATGCGGAAGCGGACGTGGAAGACAAGCCAAGCGTAAACGTTTTTAATGTGGCGCCAACGGAGGATGCGATAGCGCCCATTGTCTTTACGATCCCGTTGCAACTGCTGGCATACCATGTTGCCGTTCTAAAAGGTACGGATGTGGACCAGCCGCGTAACTTGGCAAAGTCTGTAACCGTTGAGTAAGCGTTAGCTCGGCCTTTCCAGAACTGTCCGCGAGCCATCACACCCGATGGCATCCAAGAAATTCGGGTTACATGCTTATCCGGTTGA
>CALZJI010000161.1 GCA_945787615.1 uncultured Chromatiaceae bacterium
CAGGAATCTTTCGAGCTTTCACAACGCCAATTCTCTGCGCGAGCTTCGCGCGTCCCTGTGAGAAACCCGGGCTAGTATTTTTTCCCCCGTAACTCACTGTTTTGGTGTTGTTAGGCCCTATTACTGCCCTCTCGATGGCGATTTTTCCCAAGATAAGTAGCTAAATCTGTTAAAATGCCGGATTCGAATTACATACCTGAATCCGTGGGTTCAGGGCGAACCAGACAACTGCATGGTCGACGCACAAGGACGTGCTAGTGTCACGAGAGGGCAGGAGTACGTAGTGACCGCAGGAGATAGGGTAAAGCAGGATGCAATTACCTCGTGCAAGATTTTGGTTTCACGGTGGGATCATAAATTCCTAGCTTCATCCATCAATTAAACGGGTATTTTTTGACCCGCTGTGGAATCAAGCGCTTGTGCTATACGCCGTAATGAACTCACAGATTCAGGTAAATAATAAGCGTCGCGTGTATCGTCGCCTCATATCTCATTGAGCTTTAGCAAGTAGGTTGGAGAAGTATACAATGGCGTTAATAGCCAATCGTAGACCGGTAATGACGTTGTACTCTGGCGTGTCAGACCCAGGAAGTCACCGGGCGCGGATTGTCCTGGCCGAGAAGAATATTGCGGTGGATATTGTTAGTGTTGGGAACGATGAGCATCTTCCCGAAGATCTTATAGAGTTGAATCCATATAATTCGGTTCCTACGCTCGTGGATCGTGAGCTCGCTCTTTATAATTCCCAGATAATCATGGAATACCTCGACGAGCGCTATCCCCATCCCCCGCTTATGCCAGTCGACCCCGTAGCCCGCGCGCGATCGCGCATTTTCCTATATCGCATCGAGCGCGACTGGTACCGCTTGTTAAACGACTTAGAAACGGGTAATACTGAGGCGGGTGTGCAATCTCGTAAAGTACTCCGTGACAGTCTAACGTCGATCGCACCGGTTTTTGACCAAAAGCCGTTTTTTATGAGCGATGAATTCAGTCTTGTGGATTGTAGTGTCGCGCCCATACTCTGGCGTTTGAGGTTTTATGGGCTTGAGGTACCCTCTCAAGCCGCGTCTTTAGCCGACTACGCAGGCCGTTTATTTGAGCGCGAGTCTTTTCAGGCCAGCCTAACGGATGCTGAGCGCGAGTTTCGTAAATAGGCGAGGAGGCGGAGGTGTACCCGCTATAGAGTAGATATGACAATGACGTCCAGCCGACCTTATTTAATACGTGCTATCCACGATTGGATAGTCGATAACGATTGCACGCCCTATCTGTTGGTAAACGCCTCAGCTCCTGGTGTTGTGGTCCCTCAGCAACACGTTGATAATAATAGAATTATTCTTAACATGAGTCCCCGGGCCATAAATGGACTTCATATGGACAATGAGCTCATTCAATTCGAAGCACGTTTTAGCGGCGTTTCGGTGAGTGTGGTGATTCCCCCGACTGCCGTAATGGCAATTTACGCGCGGGAGAACGGCCAAGGTATGATTTTTGACAAGGAAGAAGGTGGTGGTGAACCACCGCCGTCGCGCGGCAAGCCGACACGACCTAAATTAAGAGTTGTGAAATAGGGGGCGGATTGCAGAAATTAACATTTGCTTATAGGACTGAAATTTTAGCGGCAAGCGCGCTCAATCGCTATATTCAAATGCTTTTACGACTTTACTGACGCCATTTAAGCTTGAAGCGGTTTCGGCGGCTTTTTGAGCTTGCTCCCGAGAGAGTAGACCCATTAGGTATACGGTGGTGTTGGATGTGACCACTTTAATATTAAGTGCATTTAGATTCTCGGTGCCTAGTAGTTTCGTTTTCACTTTAGCGGTAAGCCACGTATCATAGTTTCGCGCTCGCAAAGGCAAGGGTTGGGCGACGTGAATTTCATTAAATATACGTTTAACGTCGGGTTGTTCTTTCACGATGTTGTAAGCTCGGGAACGAAGTTCTGCGGTGGGTACCTCGCCGGATAACAATACGACTCTGTTGTAGCTGACGACACTAATATGAGTTTTTTCCGCTAAGTCCTTGTCCGATTGAAAGCCACTCGTAATACGAAATTCAATGGCCTGGTCGTCGACTAGCGTCCCTGTTGTTCGTGCATCGGTCGCTATCGTCGCCGCTCCGGCGGCACCGCCAGCCACAATCACCCCGGCGCAACCCTGAAGTATGTGGGTAACTGCAACGATGCCGGCCAAACTTAACGCAATACGCTTCGTCATTTCGACTTCTCCTGGTAAAGAAAATAATAGTTGTCGATTAAGCCCAACGAATACTAGAAACATGGGCTTCCTGAAAGTCGTGCGACGGCGTCCATTTCTTCCGCAATTGCTCATTGGGTCACGATGAAGTTTTGCCGCCTTGGCGGGGCGGCGCGTAGGACTCGCGTCATAATTAATTCACATTTTGGACGTTGAGGCGCTTGCCTAGCAAAGCTACCGCGTCCTGCTCTCGCTCCTTACCTACGTCCCTGTAGGCAAAGCTACCGCGTCCTCGGCAACTGCGTCCTGCGTTGCCCTACCACCTACATCCCTGTAGGCGTGCTCTCGCTCCTTACCTACGTCCCTGTAGGTAACGCAGCCAGGCGAGATGGATCGATGTCCAAAATGTGAATTAATCTTCACGCAAGCCCTTAGCTTGTGGACTGAAACGCGTCCTTAATCCACTCGAGCTTTGGTTGGTCGTTAACTGGGCAAATGGAAATGATATCAAACCGACATGCCGGAAGGTTACTTCCGAAGTGAGCCTGCAAATAATAACTTGCGGCAGCCACGAGGCGCGCTTGTTTTCGCCGGGTGACGGTTTCAGACGCGGTTCCAAAATGATCGTTGCGGCGAAAACGTACCTCGACAAACACTAGGTGCTCGCTGTCACGCATGATGAGATCGATTTCGCCGCACTTGGTTCGGTAATTCCGTTCGAGCAGCTTCAATGATTGCTTGGTTAAATACTGACAGGCGAGGTCTTCAGCCTGCTGTCCGTTATTCCGAGATTGCTGTCGATTTTTCCAAAACATTACGAGAAAATGGCGCGTAATCACATTGAAGGGTTTACTCCGCGGCGAGGGTTTCGTTGTGCAGAGCTGTCAAAAGAGCGATCCCGGTTCCAATAGCTTCGGTTCGCCTAATGAGAAACGCGCCCAGAGTAGTTGGCGGTGGACGCGGTTGTTCTCGTCTAATCTGAGCACACCGGTTTCTCCCTCAAACTGCTGGAACTGATAGGCGCCAAGGCGTCGTAAGTGGGGGATAATATTGAAACTGTCGACACCCAGTGCGTAAAGTCGTTTAAGGGGCTTTGCTGCGCTGTGCCGCTGTTTAACGATAACGTCCCATAAATTTTGCTTCTCAGATTGGTCGACCAGTGTCCACGGCATATCACAGAAAACGATGTCGTCCATGTCTCGATCCGCCTCATTATCTTTCGTTCCCGTGAACACGTGAGACGTGGCGTACACAGGGAGGTCAGCTGCGTAGAAGAACTTGAGATGAGGGCGAATTTGTCTGGCTTGGTGGGGTAACGCGGCCACAAAAATGAAATCAATATCCTGGCGGCGGCGCGGTTCCGATTTGAAGTTTATTCCTAAGGTCTGTTTTAGGCTGCTGATACGGGCTTGGCTCTCATCAATATTGAGTAACTTTGTCAACGGATCGGAGAAGTCATTCGTCGTTCGGGTGTAGGTCTGCGATTCCATAATGCGGCCGCCGAATTGTTCCCAAGTTTCTTTAAATGCGGCATGTACCCGTGCACCCCAGTCACCTTCGGGAACAATAACGATGCCTTGATTATAACCATCAAGCCAGGCGCGCTCGGCGACTTGCTGTGCTTCGTCCTCGGGTGCTAGGCCGAACTGATAGAGCTTTTTAGGCGTGCCGGCGCTGGCCGTTCCATAGTTTAGCGCCAGCGTGGGAACCGGTAGATGTTCCTTATTCGCCAGTAGTGTTACCCCTTCTTTGCTAAGAGGGCCGACAACAATTTCGGCTCCGTCATCCACTGCTCGTTCGTAAGCCAACAATGTTTGGGCGGCAAGTTCCCCAGTGTCGTAAATACGTACTATGGGCTCAAAGCCCGTTCCCTCGACGCTATAATAGGCAGCGAAAAATCCCTCACGTATTGCTTCTGCCGGTTTTTCGTAAGGGCCACTTTGGGGCAGCAACAAGGCGATGTGGTTTGGCCTGTAAGTTTTGTCCATTTGAAGAGCAAGCAGCGACTCTAAAAGTTGATCCGACGCCGGATGCCTCGGGTGGCGCAATCGCCATTGATGCACTTCTTGGTCGAGCTGTACGGTAGGGAGGTGGAAGGTCTTATAGAGTTCGGCCAGCTCAAGCCAGCCGCTTTCATTTTCCGACGAGGCTGTCTTTTTCATTTCAACGATAGCGTCGAGGGGTAGGAGCGCGAGCATCTGCCATAGGTTATGTTGGTTGATACGGCTTGTCTCCGGGTCCTCGATAACCGCCTCGAGGGTCAGCAAATCATACACGGCTTGTTGGGTGGCGCCGAGTTGAGTGTTTGCTTCGCCGCGTAGCCGGTAGAATTCAATAAACTGAGCTGCTTCCGTATTGGGCCCAGGCTGTTCGCCCAACTGATCTAGCGCCAGTTGCGGGCTGTGTTCGATTAGGGCGATACGGGCTCCGATTAGTCGGTGCCGGAGGTGCAATGCGGGGGGCAGCGTATCCGGTTGCAGTCCCGCGATGATCCGTTTTGCCTCTGCGATGTAGTTGCCGCGAACCAGTACGGCTGCGGCCTCTAATAGGTAATCTTGGCGAAGAGGTGGATTTGCTGTTTCCGCGAGTCTGCTATATTCACGCGCTGCCGCTTGGAAATCGCCCCGCGCTTCCGCCTCCTTGGCTATTTTTGACAACGCATCCTTTTGCGATTCTGCAACCGCTGACGTGGGCTCCGCATCGGTGGCCGGCGGCAATTTAGGGGTGGTGCAAGCGCTTAGGCCCATGCACGCGGCCAAGAATCCGCTGAGGAAGATGCTGTTAAGTACGTGCTTACTCATTACGACAGCCTATGTATATAAACAACGAGATATCGTCCACGGATGCGTTTAGGTACAAGCCCACCTTGAAAGCCCCATATTGCATGCGGGGGGCGGCGTTCTATGTTCGAAAAACGGATTTAACACAAGTAGTTACTAGACGCTAAGCCATCGGCTCCGGGGCTGGATTGCAGCGGTACTGTTGACCGATGCGTACACCAACTATGTTGTTCGAGCAACGGCACCACGCAGTCATGGGGTGAAGAATCGTTTTTTGTGTTGATTGCCCTGGTTAACACAGTTTACATTCGTCGCCGCGCATTAGGTTCACTAAAGTAACCGGATCAAGGGCCATAGCCTACTCGTACGTTTAGTTCTTCCAGGCCGAATCATTCGCTCGTCCGGAAGCTATGCGAATAGTTTACCCTAAGCGTTACAAAAAAATTGGACTCAAGAGCGTTTGGTATGCTTATTCTGAATCCTGAGCAGTATTTCATGGATTGTCCCGTAGTTCACCCTACGTTAGGGCCACGGAAAAAAATAATTATCCAACCTTGCTTGTCTTTTCACTCAGCTTCTACGTTACGGCAAGTGTTACATATTTCAATATGCGCCACTTGCCGCGCCTTGAATCTGAGCAAAAATCCGGCGCAATTTTGGACAATTATTATTTTCCGCGGCCCTTAAATCCAAGAAAATAGCTGCGCACGGGCCTAAAATACGCGCCAAATAGAAGCAACGAAGCGGGCGTGGACCGAATTTTTGCAACGTTAGGGTTTATATTACAGATTATTAACGGAGGTTGTCAGTGTCAATCATAACGGGAGCGTTATACATCGTAGCGACCCCGATTGGTAATCTTTCCGATATAACGCATCGGGCAGTGGATGTGCTGTCGCATGTTGACCTCATCGCTGCCGAGGATACGCGTCATAGCCGAAAGCTGCTGGGACATTACGGTATTAAGAGCCAATGTGTGTCGCTCCATGAGCATAATGAGCGGCAATACGCACCGCGGTTGATTCAGCGACTTCAGGCTGGACAAAGCATCGCCGTGATTAGCGATGCGGGTACGCCGCTCATAAACGACCCCGGTTTTATTTTAGTTAAGGAGGCTCGCCAAGCGGGCATAGACGTAATTCCCATTCCTGGGCCGAGCGCCGTGATTACGGCGTTAAGCGTGGCAGGGTTATCCACAGCCAGGTTCATCTTTGAGGGATTCTTACCTTCCAAAGCCGTCGAAAGGGAGCGTCGGCTGGCACTTTTGGCCACCGAGCAGCGAACATTGGTGTTCTACGAGTCGTGTCATCGTATCGCCGACACGTTGCAAGCGATGGTTTTCGCTTTTGGGGAGCAGCGCAGCGGTGTTGTGGCTAGAGAGCTGACGAAACTCTATGAAAGTGTGCGATCCGGGACTCTCAGTGCGCTTCTCGACTGGGTCGCCAATAATGAGGACGCTCGGAGAGGAGAATTCGTGATCGTCGTAGCGGGTGATACGCCGACTCATGACGCCGAGAATGCGAAGGAAGTGGATCGGGTGCTATGTACGTTATTGGAGGAGTTGAGCGTGAAACAGGCTGCCCGTCTTGCTTCGGGAATAACGGGGATTAGCAAAAACAAACTATATAAACAAGCGCTTAGGATCGCAGAGAGTCGCAAGTAACCCACAAGAAGTGCATGTTTTTTGTTGCGGCGCTGATAAGAAGGGGGGTTAGCGTGTTAATATAAGTAAGTAAGAGCCGGCTGGGCAACCGCGGAACCAAATAAGAGGTTTCGAGGAAAGTCCGGGCTCCGCAGGGCAGGGTGCCAGGTAACGCCTGGGAGGCGTAAGCCTACGGAAAGTGCCACAGAAAATATACCGCCGATGCCCTTTGCTGTGATGGCGAAGAGCAGGTAAGGGTGAAAAGGTGTGGTAAGAGCGCACCGCGCTGGTGGCAACACCAGTGGCACGGTAAACCCCACCCGGAGCAAGACCAAATAGGGGAACATTAGCGTGGCCCGCGCTGTTCCCGGGTAGGTTGCTGGAGGTATATGGTGACATATACCCTAGATGAATGGTTGCCCACGACAGAACCCGGCTTATAGGCCGGCTCGCCTTTAATCCTCCTTGAGCTTAATCGCTATAGTTGCTTGCTAGGCAAGAAGCCTCGCGAGCAAATGTCTTAATGCCCTCTCTTAATACATTATAACAAGCCCATGATTTATATATCTCTGCCCGTACCCCGGTGCGCGGTCAACGGCGCCGTGCATCGCCAATGTCGAGCTAAATAACTGTCTCTGATGCGGAAAGTTACCAGTTATTTTTCATGTATTTTCCTTGACACGGCCCTATATTGGTACCTATATTTGTAGCCAAGGTGGGAAAATGTGGGATGGTGTGGCAGTTTGTGGCAGTTAGTGGAAATTCAGCGTTAAGGAGGCTCAATATTGTTTCGTGGTGCCACCAACCTGACCTTGGATGCCAAGGGGCGTATGGCGATGCCGGCTCGCTACCGGGAGACGCTCTGTGATCTGTGCGACGGGGAAATGGTGGTGACGGTAGACTATGCAAAAGACCGGTATTTGCTGGTGTATCCCAAGCCCCATTGGGAGACTTTTCAAAGTGAACTGATGGCATTACCCAGTTTTGACCCGGAGGTCCGTATGGTTCAGCGCATGATGCTTGGTCACGCCACGGACACCAAAATGGATAGCCACAGCCGAATCCTAATTACTCCAACGTTGCGTAAATTCGCATCACTAGAGAAACAAGTCGTATTAACGGGTCAAAGTAACAAGTTCGAGCTGTGGGATGAGCAAGCGTGGCATGAGCGGTGTGATTCCATTGAATGGTCGGAGGATCTGGCGAAAAAGCTTGCGTCCTTGTCGCTGTAGATTTACGGCGGTGACGCCAGTCTTTCTATCAGTCTGCAGCGTAGGATATATGCTCGTCGTGAGAGTTTAGTGTTTGAGATTGGGGATGAGGGCAGTTCGATCGAAAAACCATGGCGATCAGGCAAGGGTTTAGAGTTCGCCAATACGGAGGTTTCACTTTCTCCCCAATGCTCAGGACAAGCTCCAGATGGTCCGCGAATTAATGAGATTCTCGTTATGCCAAGTCAGCGTATTGGGCGCGCGGTCCGCGTAGGGCGTCCAAAAACCGGCCAACGAGGTCTTTGCGCCGATGCAATAGCAAACCATGGATGGTCACGCTCTGTTGTTCACGGTAACGCCGCAGTGTTTCGGGCATGACGTATGGAGATTCGCGAAGGGGAGCACCGTTGGCATCGACCCGTGATGTTAGCGGAGGTCAAGGAGGCGCTTAAGCTTAAACCCGACGGAAACTACGTTGATGCCACATTCGGTCGGGGAGGGCATGCGCAGGCCATACTGGAACAACTTGGCGCCAACGGTCGTTTGTTGGCCATAGACAAAGATCCGGAAGCGGTTGCCCAGGCGAGGCGCCGATTTGCCAATGAGCCCCGCTTCAAAATCATGCAAGGTAGCTTCTCGGAAATAGAAGTGTTCATTAAGCGTAACAACTTGTTGGGTAAGGTCGATGGATTGCTTTTGGATTTAGGGGTATCGTCGCCTCAACTTGATGATCCAGAACGCGGTTTTAGTTTTAGATTTGATGGGCCATTGGATATGCGTATGAATCCAGAAAAGGGGATCAGCGCAAGCCAGTGGCTTGCCCAGGCGACCGAAAATGAGATTGCCACTGTTCTAAAGGAGTATGGCGAAGAGCGATATGCTAGGCGCATAGCGCGCGTTATCCTGCGAGAACGTGCGGAAATTGGCATAACGACGACGAAACAGCTCGCCGGTCTAATCGCGCGCTCTGTACCGACCCGCGAAAAGGGAAAAGACCCGGCGACGAGGAGTTTTCAAGCGTTGCGGATATTTATTAATAGCGAGTTAGACGACTTAAGGGGTTGTTTAACCAAAGTGCCTGATGTGTTGGCGCCCGGCGGGCGGCTTGCGGTGCTGAGTTTTCACTCGCTTGAAGATAGGATCGTGAAACGTTTTATTCGTGACCAGGCGCGAGGGCAGATATTGCCAGCGCGCTTACCCGTTCGGGAGGGACCGAATAGCGCGAAGTTACGTAAAGTCGGAAAACCACGGAAACCGAGCGATGAAGAAGTTGCGGCTAATCCACGAGCCCGAAGCGCAATCCTACGGATCGCCGAACGATGTTAGGTCTTCGGGCTAAGGAAAACGCGCTCGACCGTTTAAAAGGGGATAGTGGTGGCACGTAAGCGGGTCCTAAGTAGTGGTCTCATTCCCACTCTACAACAGCAATTTTTGCTTATTGTTCTTGTGCTGGCCGTAGTAACCTCGGCGATAGGCGTTGCCTATAGCCGCAACCAGGTTCGCAGTCTATTTAGTGAACTAGAAACGCTGCGACATGCCGGTGACGAGCTGGCGGTAGAATGGGGTAGGCTCCAACTTGAAGAAGCAACATTCGCAACGCACGGATTGATCGAAAAAAAAGCGCGCACACGCCTTAATATGGTATTGCCCGCCCACGAATCCGTGGAGTATGTAAGACCATGACGGGCAAAGTACGTTCTTGGCGGCACTACGTGGTCCTCGGTAGTTTTGCCGTCGCTATACTGCTTTTGGCGTGGCGGGCCATAGATTTGCAGGTAATAAACAATGAGCGGTATCAAAGTAAAGGCGATGCCGCCCATCTTCGTGTCGTGTCGATACCTGCTCATAGAGGTTCAATTTACGATCGCAATGGCGAGCCGCTTGCGATTAGCACTCCCGTCGAATCGGTATGGGCGAACCCGAGTGAGTTACTTGAGGCGCAAGGTGAATTAGCTAAGTTAGCGAGCATCCTAGGGACTGAAGCCAACGCGCTAGAGGCGCGTTTAGTGAAACGCTCGGAGCGTAGTTTCGTTTACCTAAAACGTCGTGTCACACCGTCGCTTGCGGAACAGATCGGCGCACTTACGATACCTGGGCTACATCTCCAACGTGAATTTCGGCGTTACTACCCGGGCGGCGAAGTTAGCGCGCATGTGCTTGGATTTACCGATGTCGATGACGCTGGCCAAGAGGGCGTGGAGCTTGCGTACGATAAATGGCTGCGAGGAACTCCAGGTGCCAAGCGGGTACTCCAAGACCGGCGTGGTCGGAGTATCGCCAACGTTGAGCGGATTGACGAGCCGCAGGAAGGAAGAGACTTAACCCTTAGTATCGACCGACGGCTTCAGTATCTAGCTTATCGCGAGCTAAAAGCGGTAGTGATAGCCCATAAAGCGCGCTCGGGCTCCATCATCGTATTGAATTCTAGAACGGGCGAGATTTTAGCGATGGTCAATCAACCCGCGTTTAATCCCAACTCGCGGGCCAGTATGAAGGGTGAGGTTTATCGGAATCGCGCAGTTACAGATCTTATCGAACCGGGCTCCACGATAAAACCGTTCGCTGTAGCAGCCGCGTTAGAGTCGGGTAGATTTCATCCGAATTCGATTATCGATACGACGCCTGGCGTCTTTTACGTGGGACGTAATCCCGTTAGGGATATACGCAATTATGGCCGGATAAATGTAAGCGCGATTATTCAGAAATCGAGCAATGTTGGGGTTAGCAAGCTTGCACTTGCCTTGGACAAAGCGTATTTGTGGGAGAAGTTGGTTAATGTGGGATTCGGGTCGGCTACGGGTAGCGGTTTGCCCGGTGAGCACGGTGGTTTGATAAATGATTTCCATCGCTGGAGTCGGATCGACCACGCGACGGTTGCTTTCGGTTACGGTATGGCGGCAACGACACTACAGCTTGCCCGCGCCTATGCAGTGCTCGCCGATGATGGCCGGCTTAGACCCGTGTCGTTGCAAACTCAACTCGCACCATCGGCCGGTCAACCGGTGCTCGGTGCCAATACAACGCGGCGTCTGCTCCGGATGATGGAGAAGGTTGCATCCAGCTCCGGCACCGCGCCGCTGGCAAAGGTTCCCGGATATCGCATCGCGGGTAAAACCGGTACCGTGAAGAAGAACAGCGGCGGGCGTTACAGCGACAATCGTTATGTCGCGTTGTTCGCGGGAATCGCTCCGGCCAGCCGCCCCAATCTTGTAGCCGTGGTGGTCATTGACGAACCGACACAAGGTGAGTATTACGGCGGTGCCGTGGCCGCTCCGGTGTTTGCGAGCGTGATGGCAGGAGCGTTACGGTTATTGGATATCCCACCCGATGATCTAAACCTCACGGGCGGGAGCGGCTTGAGAGCGGCTCGCGGCGTGGCTAGTGGCCAGGTAGGGTCGTTATGATGGTTGCGCCACAGGGTTTCGCCGGCGGAGGGCAATCGTTGCAAAATTTGCTTGCCGGACTGGTCGAAGCAGAGATAGGCGACGACCTGTACATAACGGGGCTGGCTAGCGAAAGCCGCTCCGTAGAACCTGGTATGTTGTTTCTTGCTTGCTTCGGTCAGCGCAGCCGCGGTCATGACCATGTTCACGAGGCGCTCCGGCGGGGCGCAATCGCTGTGGCTTATGAACTTCCGATTACGGGTTCGATAAACGTACCGCCCCATATCCCATCGGTAGGCGTTGACAAGCTAAGCCAGAAAGTGGGTCTGATTGCTGACCGTTTTTATGAACATCCCTCGCATGATCTTTTTACCGTCGGAGTAACCGGAACCAATGGGAAAACGTCGACGAGCCATTTCTTAGCGCACGCCCTATCTGATGAGGGTGCGCGTACCTCGTGCGGACTTATTGGGACGCTAGGGGCCGGCTTTTATGGGAATTTAGGCGCGGGTCTTCATACCACACCAAACCCGCTCACGTTACATGCTTTGTTAGCTGAGTTTCGCGATGCGGGTGCCAAGGATGTGGTGATGGAAGTATCATCCCATGGCGTTCAACAAGGGAGAATTAACGGTGTTGAATTCGATGCGGCGATCTTTACCAACTTAAGTCGGGATCACTTAGACTATCACGGTGACATGGTGTCATACGCGAGTGTAAAGAAACGCTTATTTATGTTGCCGGAATTGCGTTTTGCCGCGATTAATCTCGACGATCCCTTTGGATTGACAGTCCTAGATGCGGTATCGGAGAGTGTCGAAGTTGTCGGTTATAGTTTATTAGGTGAAAACGCGCGCGCGACGAAGGCTAAAGCGAGCGCAGAGGCGCGTTACTCCGCAGTGCGCGGTACCGTATTGCGTTCCGACATGACGGGCGTTGCTATACGGCTCGACTCCCGGTGGGGAAGCGGCGTGTTGCGGAGTTCGTTGTTCGGCGATTTCAATGTCAGTAATTTGCTTGCGGCCTTGTCGGTTTTGTTGCTTAAGGGTGTCGCGTTCGATGAGGCAGTTTCGCGTTTGGCAACGGTCAAGCCGGTACCGGGAAGGATGGAAAGGTTCATTGGCGGTGACTTGCAGCCAATGGTTGTTGTGGATTATGCCCATACACCCGATGCGCTTTCGAAAGTATTAGTCTCACTTCGTAACCATTGTTCGGGGAAGTTATGGTGTGTTTTCGGCTGCGGCGGCGATCGTGATCCCGGCAAACGTCCCGAGATGGGCGCCATCGCTGAACGTTGCGCTGATCATGTGGTTATAACGGATGATAATCCGCGCTTTGAAGATCCTCAAAAGATCGTGGCCGACATTACGAAGGGTATGAGCGACAGGCGTGCTGTGCAGGTGGTGAGGGATCGGCGCGATGCCATTGCCTACGCCATTACCAACGCCAAGCATAACGATGTTGTGCTGGTGGCGGGAAAAGGGCATGAAGACTACCAGGAGGCTCGCGGAGTACGGCGACAGTTTAGTGACCGCCTTCATGTCTGCGACCTCCTGGGGGAGGCGATGAAACCGTGATGATGACGTTGCGAAAAGCGGCAGGGGTGTTGCGTGCAGAATGCAGCGGTGACGACGTTGCATTTTCCGGGGTAAGTACTGATTCACGTCAGGCGCAGCACGGTGATTTATTCGTGGCACTCCGCGGCCCTCACTTCGATGGCCACGAGTTTGTGGCTGAGGCCGTGCAGAACGGCGCGGCCGCGGTTATGGTAAGCCAGGCCGTCGCAAGTGATATCCCATCTTTGCGTGTCGTTGATACCCGGGTGGGTCTTGGTCAACTGGCCGCGTATTGGCGAAGCCGGTTTGAAGGTCCGGTAATTGCGATCACGGGAAGTAATGGCAAAACTACGGTTAAAGAGATGGTCGCAGCGATCATGGCGCGATTGGGCCAAGGTCTGGCAACGTATGGGAACTTGAATAATGATATCGGTTTGCCTTTAACGTTGTTGAAGTTATGTCCATCTCACCGGTTTGCGGTTGTCGAAATGGGGGCCAATCATCTCGGTGAAATTGCGTACTTGACCAAGATTGCACAGCCAACCGTAGCATTGGTCAATAATGCGGCTGCTGCACACTTAGAAGGCTTTGGCGGAATAAATGAAGTAGTGCAAGCGAAATCGGAAATCTTTTCGGGATTGCCCCGCGACGGTATCGCCATTGTTAATGCGGATGATGCGCATGCCGGCGATTTTTTGGCTAATGCGGCGCCGTATCAGTGCGTAAAGTTTGGATTGAAAAATCCAGCCGACGTCTACTCAAAGGTCGATTGTGTCGCGTATCGCGATTTAGGTGCCTCGTTTCGTTCGGTGTTTCCGTTGTATTGTTCATCGGGAATGATAGAGGTCGCTCTGCCGCTGGCGGGTTTGCATAACGTTATGAACGCCTTGGCGGCGAGCGCTGCTGCGTTGGCTGCCGGTGCTCATTTAGATCATATCAAAGCGGGTTTGGAGGGGATGCCCGCGGTTCCAGGTCGGCTGCAGTTGAAGAAAGGTGTTCATGGCATACGAATTATTGATGATACCTACAACGCCAATCCCGCCTCATGCCGTGTCGCTATTGAGGTATTGGCCGCAGCCAAAGGAAAGCGCATTTTGGTGTTGGGCGATATGGCTGAGTTGGGGGAAGAGGCTCGAACACTCCATCAGCAGGTCGGCCGTTGGGCACGCGATGCGGGAATAGACGTATTGTACACCGTGGGTCGGTTAAGTGACGAGGCGGCAGCGGCTTTTGGACAAGCGGCATGGCATTTCACCGACTGCTCCGCGTTGGCCAATGCGTTAATCGGGGACCTAGTGGCGGGACGCTTTGGCGATGGAACAGTGTTGGTGAAAGGGTCACGCTCTATGCAGATGGAAAAGGTTGTTAGAGCCTTACTCGGGGAGGGAAGAGACGACTCCGGGGGCGGTTACCAGGGTAATAATCCAATGGCGGTATTGGGCTAACCCAGATGCTTTTATATTTAACGGATTACTTGGCGCAATTTCATAGTGGTTTTAATGTGTTCCAGTACCTGACTTTGCGCGCTATCTTGGGCGTGCTTACCGCGTTGATAATCTCATTCATCGTAGGCCCTTACATGATTCGTAAATTAAGCGTCTACAAGATTGGGCAACCTATTCGCGAGCTTGGGCCTGAAACACATTTTAGCAAGGCCGGAACGCCCACCATGGGCGGTGCGCTCATATTGATTGCCATTGCCATCAGTGCGCTATTGTGGTCCGAACTCGCGAACCATTACTTTTGGGTCGTGTTTTTTGTCACCTTGGCATTTGGCGCAATTGGTTGGGTTGATGACTACAAGAAGCTTGTTAAACAAGACTCCGAGGGACTAAGAGGTAAATACAAATATTTTTGGCAATCCGTAGTTGGTTTTTTGGCTGCCGTTTTTCTTTATGTGACGGCTTCTTCACCGGTTGAGACAACATTGATTGTGCCTTTTTTCAAGAACGTAGCGATCGATCTAGGCCCCGCATTTTTGCTATTGACCTATTTTGTCATTGTTGGCTCGAGCAACGCCGTAAACCTAACGGACGGTTTAGATGGCCTCGCAATTATGCCGACGGTTCTCGTTGCCGGCGCATTAGGGATTTTTGCTTATGCCACTGGCAACGTTAAGTTTTCGGAGTACTTGGGAATCCCCTATGTTGCAGGTGCCGGCGAGGTTGTTGTGTTTTGTGGGGCGATCGTCGGCGCGGGGCTCGGGTTTCTTTGGTTCAACGCCTACCCGGCTCAGGTTTTCATGGGCGATGTGGGGGCACTGGCGTTGGGCGCTGCGTTAGGCGTCATCGCGGTAGTGGTGCGTCAAGAGTTGGTGCTCTTAATTATGGGCGGTGTGTTCGTCATCGAAACTGTCTCGGTGATATTGCAGGTTGTTTCCTACAAATTAACGGGCAGACGAATCTTTCGCATGGCGCCGTTGCACCATCACTTTGAACTACAGGGTTGGCCGGAACCTCGTGTTATTGTCCGGTTTTGGATTATTACCGTCATTCTCGTTTTAGTGGGTTTGGCAACGTTAAAGATACGGTAGCGCTTACTATATGTTAACGATGGCTCATAACGACAAAAATTCGGCATTACTACGAGAGCGCACGCTTGTCGTTGGCTTGGGCAAGACAGGGTTGTCTTGCGTCAAGCGTCTTGTGGCCGAAGGTGCGAACGTTTCGGTTGTGGATAGCCGCGAGCGACCTCCTGGATTGACGCAACTGCGGAGCTGCTATCCAGGCGTGCCCGTTTCTCTTGGTTCGTTCGACTCTAGCGCGTTTGACGCCGCGGATTCAATTGTGGTTAGCCCGGGCGTGTCGATCAAGGAGTCTGTTATCGCTGATGCTCAGCGCCACGGCGCGGAAGTGCTCGGTGATATCGAGTTATTCGCCCGACGTGTCACCGCGCCGGTTATAGCGATCACCGGATCGAATGGCAAGAGCACTGTTACGCAGCTGGTGAACGATATGGTTGTCGCCGCGGGCTATAACGCGGCGCTCGGCGGGAACATTGGTACGCCCGCTCTAGATTTACTTGACAATGATAACGTTGATTTTTTTGTACTGGAGCTGTCAAGCTTCCAGCTTGAGACGACAAATTCGATGAATCCTACTGTCTCTGTCGTGCTAAATCTCAGCCCGGATCATCTTGATCGTTACAGCGATATGAACGAGTACGTGGGGGCGAAGAAACGCATTTTTCGCGGTGACGGTATTGTCGTTCTGAATCGCGATGAACCGCTGTTAACCGGTATAGAAAAGTGTAACCGAGAGACGCGCTCGTTCGGATTAAGCATCCCGGGTATTGGAGAGTTTGGGTTACGCAACAGCGGGGGAGACGCCTGGTTGGCGAAAGGCGATACGCTACTGATGCCTACGGCCGCGTTGCGCCTCGCCGGTCGTCATAATGTTGCTAATGCACTAGCGGCTTTAGCCGTCGGTGACGCGGTAAGGTTACCCATGGAGTCGATGTTGACCGTACTGAAGCATTTTAACGGGCTGCCCCACCGGATGCAATTGGTCGCGGAAAACAATGGCGTGCGTTGGTTTAATGACTCAAAGGGAACGAATGTCGGCGCCACCATCGCCGCGCTAAGCGGTTTTTCCAACAAGGTTGTGTTGATTGCGGGGGGGCTCGCCAAGAGTGCGGACTTTGCGCCACTTGCGGCCGTAGTTCAGAAAAATGCGCGCGCGGTGGTGTTGATGGGGAGGGATGCGCGACGGCTCGACAAGGCGATTAGGGGAAGTGCGCCTCTTGTTCATGTAAGAAATATGGGTGAGGCCGTCTCCGCGGCTGGAGAGCTGGCGAGACCAGGCGACGACGTATTGCTATCTCCAGCGTGTGCCAGTTTCGATATGTTTGCGGGGTATGAGGAGCGCGGTGAGGCATTTATCAAGGAAGTACGTAGCTTACTGGCGAACGAACGAGACACGATGTGAGCGTAAACAACAAAAATCCAGCGCCGTACCTCAGCGACCCCTGGTTGTTAGCCGTAACCCTGTTACTGCTCAGCCTGGGGCTAGTGATGTTGACGTCCGCTTCGCTAACACTGGCTGAACAACGATACGGCGATCCGTTCTACTTCGTCACGCGGCAAGTGGTTTTCGTATTTATAGCGTTAATTATCTCGTCTTTTGTTTTAGTTGTGAGGTTAGAGTATTGGGAAAAGCTGGCTAACCCGCTTCTTGTGCTAAGTATCTGCTTTCTCATAGCGGTATTAGTTCCGAGCCTGGGAAAAGAAGTCAACGGAAGCAGCCGTTGGATCTCATTGGGCTTTATTAATATGCAAGTCTCGGAGCTGGCAAAGGTTGCGTTAGTCGTTTACTTCGCCGCTTACCTCGTGCGCAAGAAGGAAGAAGTGCAACAATCGCTGGCGGCGTTCGTAAAGGCTATGGTTCCGTTGGCGGTTGTTAGCGTTTTGTTGTTAAGGGAGCCCGATCTGGGCGCGGCGGCCGTTATGCTGGGCACGACGCTTGGCATGTTTTTCCTGGCTGGGGTACGTCTAAGCCATTTTGCCTTACTCGGCATTACCGCGACCGCGGGTATTGTGGGGCTAATCTTAATCTCCCCATATCGTGCAGAACGTCTGGTTAGCTATTTGCGTGCTTGTGAACCGGAATTCTTTCACGACCAGGGGTATCAGCTTTGCCAGGCACTGATAGCGTTTAGCCGTGGCGAGTGGTTCGGTGTCGGGCTCGGCAACAGTGTCCAAAAGTTGTTTTACTTGCCCGAAGTTCACACAGACTTTCTGTTGGCGGCGCTTGGCGAAGAGCTCGGCGTGATAGGTTCACTAGTCATTATTGCTTCATTTGCACTGTTGGTTTTTCGAGCTTTTTGCATTGGGCGGCAAGCGGAGCGAGGTAATGTGTCATTTGGTTCTCATCTGGCGTATGGCATTGGTTTATGGCTAGGTATACAGGCATTGGTCAATATCGGTGTAAATATGGGATTGCTGCCTACCAAGGGTTTGACGCTGCCGTTAATGAGCTACGGAGGCAGCAGCATTGTTGTCACCTGTGTCGCCATTGCATTGTTATTTAGAGTCGCGCACGAAACCCGTTCGGGCGGTGAGAAGCGCGCAGTCGGTCGAGGCATATGGGTACGCGCGTCTTGATTATGGCGGGTGGCACGGGCGGCCACGTATTTCCGGCGCTGGCTGTGGCTAAAGTGTTGCAAACAAAAGGTGCCGAAGTGATCTGGATGGGAACCCGACAGGGATTGGAAGCGCAGTTGATTCCCGAGGAAGGAATCGATATCGAATGGGTATCCGTCAGTGGATTGCGAGGAAAAGGCGTGTTGAGTTGGGTCTTGTCTCCTATACGGCTGGTCAGAGCGGTGGCTCAAGCGTTGGGTATCGTGTTGCGACGCAAACCGGCGATGGTGTTGGGGATGGGTGGATTTGTCGCTGGACCGGGCGGACTGGCCAGTTGGTTATTGCGCAAGCCGTTAGTGATTCACGAGCAGAACGCCATTGCCGGCTTGACGAATCGTCTCCTGGCGCCGCTGTCGGTTAAAGTATTGGAAGCGTTTCCTGGAACGTTCCCGACCAAACTAAAACCCATCACCATCGGTAATCCCGTGCGTCGGGAAATTGCTGAAGTACTACCCCCTGAGCAACGCTTTGCAGATAGCAGAGCACGTCTTCGCTTACTCATTATAGGTGGAAGCTTAGGCGCAACCGCGCTAAATAAGGTCGCGCCGGAGGCAGTAAAAGAATTGGAGCTGGACGAACGTCCGGAGATCTGGCATCAGACAGGGCAACGTAATATCGAAGACACTCGGCGCGTTTACGAACAAGCAGGTGTAGCAGCACGCATAGAGCCTTTCATAACGGACATGTCAACGGCCTATGAGTGGGCCGATATCGTCCTTTGCCGCGCAGGTGCGCTTACCGTTTCGGAGCTTGCGGCGGCAGGTGCCCCGGCAATTTTAGTGCCCTATCCGTACGCGGTTGATGACCATCAAACCAAAAACGCCCGATTTCTAGTCGCTGCGGGCGCGGCGTTACTCGTTTCCCAGATTGAGCTGACGCCCAGCCGCTTACGAGATATTTTGCGCCGTTATTCATCGGTTGCTGACACCGATTCACAAGGGAGTCATTCGTCAGGGGGAAAGAGTCAGCTGTTGGCGATGGCGCAGCAAGCGCGTCGGCTGGCAAGGCCGGGAGCGGCCGATGCGGTGTGCGCTGTGTGTTTGGAGGTGGCCCATGTTTAATGCTGTCTATGGTATGGCACGGGCAGGGGGGGACGGTGTCGAGAGTGGCGCGAGGAGCGACAAGAAGAAGGAGGACCGTTCTGGGGCCATGGGGCGTATTCGACGCATACATTGTGTCGGTATCGGTGGCGCTGGCATGGGTGGGATCGCCGAGGTTTTGCATAACCTCGGTTACGAGGTATCCGGCTCAGATTTGGGCGAGAATAGCATGACAAAACGTCTGGCTGCGCAAGGTATTCCCATCGCCAAAGGTCATGCGCCGGGCCTTGTTGAGCATAAAGACGTTGTTGTGATCTCTAGCGCGGTTGAAGAGGATAATCCAGAAGTCACGGCTGCTCATCAGCTGCGTATTCCGGTGGTGCCGCGTGCGGAGATGTTGGCCGAACTGATGCGTTTTCGTTACGGCATTGCGGTAGCCGGAACCCACGGTAAAACCACAACAACAAGTTTGGTGGCGAGTCTTCTGGCAGAGGGTGGACTGGACCCCACTTTCGTGATTGGCGGACGCCTGAACAGCGCGGGAACCAATGCCCGTCTAGGGGCGGGTGAATACTTAGTCGCCGAAGCGGATGAGAGCGATGCGTCATTTCTATTTCTCCAACCAGTAATGGCCATCGTAACCAATATCGACGCCGATCATATGGCAACCTATCACGGAGATTTTGGGCAATTGCGCCAGACGTTTGTCGACTTTCTGCACCATCTACCTTTTTATGGCTTAGCCGTTTTGTGTGTCGATGATCCGATCGTAAGGAGTGTTTTGCCCGAGGTCACCAAACCTTTTCTAACTTATGGCATAAGTGAAGATGCCGACCTAAGAGCTGTCGAAATACGTCAGGACGCCACGCGCACGCATTTCGAAGTCGTTCGCGCCGAGAGCTCGGAGAAAATGGCAGTGACGCTAAACCTGCCTGGCCAGCACAATGTTCAAAATGCATTGGCGGCCGTTGCCATTGCGCAAGAAGTGGGCGTGTCCGACCGGGCCATCCGAAAAGGTCTAGAAGGATTTCAAGGCATCGCAAGACGTTTTCAGGTAAATGGTGAGATAGTTACCAAGGTTGGCCACGTCTTATTTATAGATGACTACGGTCATCACCCCCGCGAGATATCGGCTACGTTGCAGGCTATTCGGCAAGGTTGGCCGGAACGTCGATTAGTGGTCGCGTTTCAGCCACATCGTTATACCCGAACGAGAGACTTATTTGAGGACTTTACCATCGTGTTGTCGGAGGTGGATATCTTGGTTCTTGTTGAGGTTTATGCCGCGGGTGAACGACCTATCGTTGGCGCCGACGGCCGTGCCCTGTGTCGAGCGATACGCGCCCGAGGCCAAGTGGACCCGGTGTTTGTCGAAGAGGTTTCAGAGTTGTCGACTACGTTATTAGGCTTAATCCGCGACGACGATATTTTACTCACCATGGGGGCGGGCGATATCGGCCGCGTCTCGGCAAAGCTAACGACTCAGCTGCAGGGGCAGGCGGGATGATGGCAGAGCCAAGACAGCCGCGTTTGCGAGGTGTGCTGCGTGAAAATGAACCCATGGCACGTCATACGACCTGGCGCGTGGGTGGGCGTGCGCGCTGCTTTTACACGCCGGCTGATTTAGACGACTTACGCGTGTTTATCAATCAGTTGGACCTGGGAGAGGAGCTCGTATGGCTTGGCCTGGGTAGCAACCTGCTCGTGCGCGATGGGGGGCTCAACGCTACGGTGATAAGCACAGGGGGCGCGTTAGGCCGCTTAACCTTGGTTAATGAGGGTGTCGTGCGCGCAGAGGCTGGGGTGGCCTGTGCCAAAGTAGCGCGGTTCTGCGCTACTCATGATTTAATCGGTGCTGAGTTTTTTGCCGGTATACCGGGCACACTTGGCGGGGCGTTAGCAATGAACGCTGGGGCATTCGGTGGAGAGACCTGGGGCATCGTGGAAACGGTCGAAACCATCGATGCATCGGGACATCTATATCGGCGCGCTCCCGCAGAATATCAAATCGGATATCGCAACGTTGTGTCACCGAGAAAAGAGTGGTTCGCGGCGGTTTACCTTAAGTTGGCCAAGGGTGATGGAAGCGCGAGTCTCGCCCGTATCAAGGAACTGCTGGAGCGTCGAAACGAAACTCAGCCGATAGGCTTTCCTACTTGCGGGTCTGTGTTTCGAAATCCACCGGGCGATTTCGCCGGTAGTTTGATAGAAGCATGTGGATTGAAAGGTTATTGCATTGGTGGTGCGTGCGTCTCAAAGAAACACGCCAACTTTATTATCAATACCGGTAAGGCGAGTGCGGCGGACATTGAACACTTGATAGAGCATGTCGCGGCAACGGTGATGAATCAGCGTGGCGTTGCACTCACCCCTGAGGTGCGAATTATCGGTGAGGCTCAAGCATGACCGTTGTGTTACCTAAAGCGCTGGTACAAGACCCGAAAACGTTCGGGAAAGTGGCGGTGTTAATGGGAGGCCGCTCAGCGGAGCGCGAAATCTCTTTGAAAAGCGGTAACGCGGTTCTCGAAGCGCTGGTAAAAAGCGGTGTCGACGCCCATGGTGTTGATGCCGGAGGCGACGTGTTACAGATTGTGAGCGAAGGCGAATTCGATCGCGTCTTCATTGCGTTACACGGAGAAGGCGGCGAAGACGGTACGATACAGGGTGCTTTGGAAACCATTGGAATGCCTTACACAGGTAGCGGCGTGTTGGGTTCGGCGTTAGCGATGGATAAGCTCCGCGCAAAACAGTTGTGGCTCGGGGCCGATCTACCGACGCCTCCGTTCGCCTTGTTAGGCGACGAAACCGGAAGCGAGGACATAGTAAGGGAACTCGGTTTGCCTCTTATTGTTAAACCGGTCAGTCAAGGTTCAAGTATCGGCATGACAAAGGTCGTGGAGCACCAGGAATTGAACCAAGCTTGGCGCGTAGCACGGGGTCACGACCCGTTGGTGCTCGTAGAGCGTTGGGTTGAGGGCCGTGAATATACCGTGGCGATATTACAGGAACAAACATTGCCGGTGATTGAGTTAGAGACGCCACGAGCTTTTTATGACTTCGAAGCAAAATATGAAGCCTCCGATACACAGTATATCTGTCCGTGTGGCCTTGAGCCGGGCGTTGAGCAAGCATTTCAGTCTCTTGCATTGAAAGCGTTTAAGGCGCTGGGGTGTCATGGCTGGGGGCGTGTGGACTTGATGGTTGACGACAGCGGTGCACCGTGGCTTTTAGAAGCGAATACGGTTCCGGGGATGACCGATCATAGCTTGGTGCCTATGGCTGCACGCCATGCAGGAATGCCGTTTGAACAACTCGTGTGGCGGATTTTGGAAACGAGTTTAAGCGTCGCCTAGACAGAGAAACGCATGCGGAAAAAGACGAAAAAAAATCGTACGCCGATATTAAGCCGCGCCA
>CALZJI010000162.1 GCA_945787615.1 uncultured Chromatiaceae bacterium
ATTTCGTGGCAAGGCGAAATGACGAGTAATAGCCGGACTATTGCGAGGAGTTTCAACGCAGCCATGGAATGAAGAGGGCGTGCTATTGACACCTAAATCTCAAACGCCACGGGTATATACCGCGGGCGGATCGGCTTTCCCGGGAAACGGAGCACCATGCCTATTCCGCGGGAAGACCTGCCGGTCTAGGAGTGACAGCCTCGGCAGTGCGAATATCCACTGGTAATCGTCGATGCTCGTCTTGCCAAGCACATCATTTCCACTGACGATTTATGGCGTATAACCATTTAACGCAGTGTGAACGTGGTTGCCGTTATAATGGTCTTTAAGGCCTCGAGATAGTTTATTTTCGAGGGACTACTGTATTCGTCCTTCGTTTTTGCCTTCGTCTTCGTATCGATACTCTGCTTCCTCCTTTTCAATTTCATCTTTATTATGTTTAAATAGGGTGCCGATGGCAGAGAAGATTTTTCCCGTTTTAACACCGATTACCGTGCCGAGCCCGGGACCCAATACCGAGGTACCGATGGCCCCGCCCAGCATCGCGCCCCTCGTCATGGACAAGCTGGGCGAAGACACTGTCCCCGCAATATTTAACGGGATGCCTACGAGCCCAGCGGTCGAGCGCAATGCGACTTCGAGCCCGCCATCAAGTTCTTGCTTTTCGTTTATCTTGACTTTGCCGCTGGCACGCAGCGCTGGCGATTCAATCTTCACCTTAGTTAAACGAATTTTTTTCTTCTTCATCGCCAGTCTACCGGAAAGTTCCGTAAACTCCGTTTTGTCTTCCGGGGAGTGGTCGCTGCTTTGGCCACGACTGACTTTCTCCAGATCGGCATTGTAGACAACGCCATCTTTCACTAAGAATTCTCCGGCAATGGTGGGCTTGTCAAAAATCTCTGAGAACGTCGAAGCCCGAAGCTTGACTGCCATCGTTGCGGTGGCTGTCCCGGCAACGATTTGATCGTCGAGGAAATTCCGTAGTAAGGGCTGTAAGCTGATATTCTCAGTTTCGATTGCGCCGTTTAGGTACCAGTCTTTTCGCCAGGAAAGATTGGCATTGTTACTTCGAAACTCGCCGTCGTAACCGTTCACAGTTAAGGACGTAAATGCCAGTTGCGCGTTTTCTAGTTTCCCGACGCCAGTGGCTTGCTTGAATTCCAGCCAACGTGGTTGTCGCGGTGGATCGGGGTCGCTTGTCGTTAACGAAGTGTTCGATTTATAGACGACGCCATCGCTTACTGTTATCGAGCCGTCAATTGTTGGGTTTCCAAACAGGTTTTTACTCTCGGGAGCAGAAAACGCAATATATGCGTCTGCATCAAGGGTGCCGCTGACAATTTTGTCGGGTAAAAAACGCGCGAGTAACGGCGCAAGCTGGATGCGTTGAGGCTGGATTTGGCTTTCTAAGTGCCAATGCTTATCCCAAGAAAATACTGTTTCTTGGGCCTTTAACATCCCGCCATAGCCATGTAGTTCCAGGTGCGGGGCTGTGACGCGCCGGTTGGTATAACGGGCCTGTAGCGCTATTTTATCTAACGAAAGCAGAGGACTGCTGTGTATCTTGCCACTGTCTTGAGATTGAACCGTGTAAATGGTCGCGTTATTGACAGTGACATTGCCGTCGACCGTTGGATTGCTGAACAATTGCCTAGCATTTGAGCCGGACAAGTTTATGTCCACTGTGCCGTTCAAAGAACCGGTCAAGGTTTTATACGGGATGTGCGGTTGTAGCAGAGCGTTAAGATCTACCGATGAGGCGACAACCTCACCTGTAACTTGCCAGTCCTTTTGCCACGAAACGGAAGCGTTTCGTGTCGTCAATGATCCTTCGTAGCCTTCGACGCTTAGTAACGAGAATAATACTTTGTGGCGGCTGAGATTGGCTTGGGCGGTGAGGCGGTCGAAAGAGAAGACGGGGTGGGGTGCGTAAAACTCACCGTCGACGATCTCGAGATCACCATTTACGATTGGATTTTCTAAAAGTTGGGAAGGGTCGTTCGCTGTCAATGTGAAATCGAAAAGACCATTTAGCGTCCCAGATATCGCTTTACCACCGAGCAGCCGGTCAACGGTTGTAAGATCGACGGATGAAACGCTCGCGCGACCCGTTGTTAACCATTCGTCGGGCTGCCAACTAATGGTGAAATCGCCTTCGGCGTGACCGTCGTAGGCGCTGATTCGAAAATCCGTTACGTTAACGCTGTTGTCCAATACGATAGCGTGCGCAGTTAAAGCGTCGATACTCACAGGCGGTTCAACAGGAGGCGATATATTTCTCCCAATTAACGCTAAATCGAGGCCGTCCACAAGCGGTCTAATCTCCACTGCAAGGGAGTTATCGGTGAGCGCAATGCGCATGGATTCGAAACCATTAGGTCCGCCAAAACGACCGTCAAACCGCACCGGGCCAATCAGTTTGTTTTCGTTATCTCGGACCGTGACCGATGCGGCGGAAATCCGCCGTATGGTGATCACCGAACCGGCGGTAGCACTATGTTGCGCGGACTTCCATTCATTGATGTAGCTCTCGATGAAGCGCTGATTCGTTGCAATGCTGTTGAAGTGGATCCGACGGAGTGCAATTTGCTTGTTGACTAACTCGCTCATGTCTAGCCAGATGCCGATACGACCGATGACCGCTTCGCCTTTGCCGGCGGCAAATATCGTAACGTTGTTGCCTTCTAAGTGAGGAAAGGGAAAAAGTCGATAGCGGATCGATGAAATCTTTACTTGTCTGCCCAATCCGTTGGCGACGAGATCCTCTAATGTAGCATGATATTTTTCGATTGGAATGAGAAACGGGATCGCAGCCAATAGCGATAGTAGTGTGACCGAAAAAAAACAAAATTTCACTAAATTTTTTAGCGTTTTTTGCATAAAGGCGCGCGATCTTCGAAATCCGTTGTTTTTGGCACCAATAGAGATGGCGCGGTGTGCTTTAATGCTACGTCGCTACTGACTAGCCCGTCCTGGTGAGAAATGTGGGTTTTAGCTACTGTAAGGCGTATCGTCCAACCGATGTGTCTCGGTATAACAGGGCCAGTGAAAGTGCGATCCATGTCACATTTTTCCTTATCGCCCCAGCGACGTTGCGGGAAAGGAGATCGATGGCGTAAACTCGGGGGTAGGAACAGTGCAGTCATAAATTTGCATATAACTGCGGGAGTTACCGTGACCTACGCATGGGAAAACTTTCATATGGCCATCCGTTCGCTGGCCGGACTCGGCACAATCCAAGAACGACTGGCAAGCGCATACAATCTGCATCTCATACACGTGGCGCCGGAAGAGTTGCCGCCAGAGGTAAGGGAGTTGTTTAAGCAGGTGCAAGAGGAATTAACCAAAGCGAAGGCGGTTGAGAATGTGACGAGCGTGGAAGCGACAGTCTCTAAGATGTCGGATGAGGTAGCGCTAGATTACGTCGATAAGATAATTACAATGATTGACGCTGTTGCCCGGCAAGAAGGCGAGTACTAATCTGCGTTCCTTCACGGCGACCTCTCACGTATTAACGGCCGCGGCTTGGTATCGCGTTAACGGTCTGCCAGAGGCAGACGACTTGAATATTAACCGTCGAACGAACCTAGTGAAAGGTTTCAGCCACCTTAATATCGTCTTTCAGGGCCAGGTAAAACGCGTGGCTGTTTCTTTTGTCTGAAACACTGAACTGGATTCCCGTGGGGAATGCGCTCGTTTTCAACGGGTCTTGTTCAGCGGGTTGGCCCGAGCACCAGGCAATGGTTCCCGATACATTTATCTCATCGACACCGCAGTAGTAGATTATGCGCACCGGAGTGCCCGTTTCTAAGGGCAGTGGTAGGTTGATGCCAGTGCCGGATTCCGACACGTCATTAATATGCGTGAGCGGGAATCGTTCACCATTAACCTCAATGATACAGCGTCCTTCTGGGCAAACCATGAGTAAAAGCGTCCTTTCGTGTCGTCGATCCTCCACAGCCATTTAGAGCCCCGGTTTTAGTATTAGACAGCGTTAAGTTTAACAATTCCTCGGACAAAAGGGCAGCGCACGAGCAGGGGGAGCTCGGTTTTCGGTAGCATCTAGCCCGCATTTCTCGTCTAAATCTATCGATAACGAGGATTCGCTGATTGGGGTTATTCTTGGTTATAACAATAGCTTATGGGTATTGGCTCGGTGGAGCGAGTCTCTGTGTTGGTGTCGACGAGGTGTGGAGGTCAATTTCTTGAAGTGATCTCCATGTTTTGGGTGGTAATTATCCCATCGGCTTTAGTGCAGCGGAATCCTTGCCGATAACTTTAGACGAGGGACGCCTTTTATGCCGTTCGGATGGCGAATAACATTGGAAAAAGTTGTCTTATGAGTTAGTGGCCGCGCTGTTTATCACTAGACAAGGCGATTTTAAGCGTTCTGAATCGTAGGGTTATAGCCGATTAGTGATTCGCTGGATTGGTAATTGCGTGTATGTACTGCCCCAGTACGGCCGTTTTTTTTAACAGTAAGCAGGAGAGAAAACAATGACTGAATTAATGCTGATTGTCTGCATATGGACGGTGGCAGGAGCTATCGCTGTATACGCTTACGGTGTTGAAATGCCAAAGGACGCGGATTTTCTAGCGACTGTATTTTTAGCACTAGCGTGGCCGTGGTGGTTGAGTCATTATAATGCCAATAGAAAAGAAAAAACCGATGACGCCAGGTTGGTGCCTGTCCGGATAGAAACACGGGAAAAATTGTCAAGGAAAAAATAGCGTGGACTTTTTGACGTGGATTGCGGTTGGGATTGCCGCCGTATGGACACTTGCTTACTTTCGCATGCCCTTATGGTTGTGGACAGTTGCGGCCGTCTTGCCAATCATATTGGTAACAACATTTGGGCAGGCAGGGCCGTTTGCTACGGTCACCCTTTGGCTCGTGTTTGCTGCCATTTTCCTACCGCTCAATGTCCCAGTACTGAGGCGTACGTTACTCAGTAGCCGCATTCTTCCTTGGTTTCGCTCGGTTTTACCGCCCATGTCGCAAACTGAGCGTGAGGCGTTAGAGGCGGGCAGCGTATGGTGGGACGGTGATCTGTTTGACGGCTGGCCGCGTTGGAAGAATTTATTGGACACGCCGGCGCCTAAGTTAAGCCAGGAGGAGCAAGCTTTTCTTGACGGCCCGGTCCAAGAATTGTGCGGCATGCTCGACGATTGGCGTATCACGGCAGAGCTCCATGATCTACCACCGGAAGTCTGGCGATTCATTAAAGACAACGGTTTCTTCGGTATGATTATACCGAAAGAATACGGGGGGTTGGGTTTTTCCGCGTTAGCCCATTCGTGTGTTGTGATGAAGCTAGCCGGCCGTAGTATCACTTCCGCGGTGACCGTAATGGTGCCTAACTCCCTGGGTCCGGCAGAGCTATTAATGCGTTACGGTACCGATGAACAACGCAGCCATTATCTCCCGCGATTAGCAAAGGGTGTCGACGTGCCGTGCTTCGCGCTTACCGGGCCGGAGGCAGGTAGCGATGCGAGCTCAATTCCCGATATAGGGGTAGTCTGTAAAGATATCTACAAAGGTAAGGAGACGCTGGGGATTCGGCTCAACTGGGAGAAGCGCTACATCACATTAGGTCCGGTGGCCACTGTTCTCGGACTGGCTTTTCGGTTGTACGATCCTGATCATTTACTGGGTGCGAAAGAGGATGCCGGTATCACGCTCGCGCTGATTCCAACGGATACGCCTGGCGTAACCATAGGGCGGCGCCATTACCCTCTCAACATGTCGTTCCAGAATGGGCCCAACTGGGGCAAGGATGTGTTTATACCGATTGACTGGATCATTGGCGGCGCGGAACGAGCCGGTCAAGGTTGGCGCATGTTAATGGAATGTTTGGCGGCGGGGCGTTCTATCTCGTTACCTTCCTTGAGTGCGGGCGCGGGTAAGTTGGTTTGTCGTGCCGCGGGCGCTTACGCGCGCATACGCAGGCAATTTAGAACCCCTATTGGCCGGTTTGAAGGCGTCGAAGAGGCGCTAGCCCGTATAGCGGGCCACACTTATATTATGGACGCGGCGCGCACGATGACCGCTGGCGCCGTGGATCTCGGTCACGAGCCCGCCGTCGCCTCGGCGATTGTGAAGTATAATTTAACGGAGCTGATGCGGCAGGTCGTTAACGACGGGATGGATGTGCAAGGTGGCGCAGGTATCTGTATGGGACCGCGAAACCTCTTGGCTCGCGTCTATCAGTCGATTCCCATAAGCATCACCGTGGAAGGGGCTAATATACTAACCCGAAGTTTAATCGTTTTCGGACAAGGTGCTGTTCGTTGTCATCCGTTTATCTTCAAGGAAATGCAGGCGGCTACGGACGCGAATCGCGCACGCGGTTTGAAGGAATTCGATAAAGCGTTTTTTGGCCATATAGGTTTCACCGTTAGTAACGTGGCCCGGGCGTTTTTTCTTGCGTTGACGGCGGGGCGGTTGGCTTCCGTCCCAGAGCGGACCCCGCTCAAGTACTACTACCAGCAAGTAAGCCGAATGAGCGCGGCTTTTGCGCTGTTCGCCGACGTTGCGATGTTGATGCTGGGTGGTTCCCTCAAACGCCGGGAAAAAATTTCGGGTCGATTGGCGGATATACTAAGCCAAATGTACCTCATCTCCGCCGCGTTAAAACGATTCGCTGACGACGGTAACCAGCGGGACGATCTTGCATTGGTCCGGTGGGGCTGCGAGGACGCGCTCTTTAAGCTGCAAGAGGCCATGATAGGGTTTCTGCGTAATTATCCCGTTCGTCCCGTCGCGTGGTTGTTGCGAGCGTTGGTTTTGCCATGGGGTAAGCCCTACAGCGGGCCCAGTGATGAACTCGGCCAAGACGTGGCAGAATCGGTGTTAACACCATCCGCGATGCGCGAACGTTTGACAGGCGGGATGTATCTAACTCGCGATGACAATGAGGCCATCGGCCGTCTTGATAATACGCTTGCCAGTGTAGTTGCCGCCGAACCGATAGAAAAACGCTTGCGTATCGCCATTCAGTCAGGTCAACTAGAGCGAACCGACGAGGCGGGGATGCTCCGTGCGGCGGTGGCGCAAGGTGTGATAAGCGAAGATGAAGCGGCGCAATTGCGCTTTGCTGCGCAGGGGCGTCGCGAGGTAATAAGCGTGGATGATTTCCCCGCCGATCATTGGACGACGGAGCCAGCGGAAGCGATTAGGCGCTACAATTAGAACGGGCGGGGGCCAATCATTGGATCTGAAAATAGGCCTTGGGCCTATTTTTGGTTTTCAATTCCCTAACCGACCCTAGGGTGTCGAAGTAAAAGCTCGGAATACGGTTTTTCGCCAATATAGTGGATAACAAACGAGGGAGATGAGCGTTTTGAATTCATTCTTAACGCGGCCGGGTGCGAGAGTATTCCCAATACCTTGCCGTTAGCAGGAGGCTATGACCATGGCACAAAAAAAGACGAAGCAGGCCGACCGACCCGTCTACGTAGTGGGCGGATGCCGAACGCCGTTCTTAAAGGCGCGAGGAAACCCCGGCCCATTTTCGGCCGCCAATCTGGCCGTTCAATCTGGCCGCGCGCTGTTGGCGCGTCAACCCTTTGAGCCTGATGCTTTTGACGAGGTTATAATTGGCTGCGTGATGCCCGGGCCCGATGAGGCCAATATCGCACGCGTTGCCGCATTACGACTCGGCTGCGGGAAGCACGTGCCAGCGTGGACGGTGCAGCGTAACTGCGCTTCCGGCCTTCAGGCGTTGGACAACGCCGCCCAGAACATCGCCACTGGCCGCTCTGATCTGGTGTTAGCCGGAGGCGTGGAGTCCATGAGCCATGCGCCGGTGCTTTTGAATCTTTTAATGGTCGGATGGTTGGCGGATTTTAACCGCGCCAGGAACGTTGGGGCTAAGTTGAAAGTACTAACGCGGTTGCGGGCGCGGCATTTACAACCCATTATCGGTTTGTTGCGCGGCCTGACCGACCCTGTTGTCGGTCTTTCTATGGGTCAGACCGCGGAGAATCTGGCCTATCGGTTTAACATTAGCCGAGAGGACATGGACGCGTTCGCCGTAGAGAGCCATCGGCGCCTTGCCAAGGCACAAGATGACGGTTTACTGGGTGAGATTGAGGTGATCTACGATGAGAAAGGTCACTTTTACGCCCACGATGACGGCCTACGTCGTGATTCAGACATGGAAAAACTGGCCAAGCTTAAACCGGTATTCGATCGCCCGTTTGGCATGGTGACGGCGGGTAATAGCGCACAGGTGACCGACGGCGCGGCCTTGTTGAT
This sequence comes from uncultured Chromatiaceae bacterium, assembly GCA_945787615.1. Taxonomy (GTDB): domain Bacteria; phylum Pseudomonadota; class Gammaproteobacteria; order JAADHS01; family JAADHS01; genus CALZJI01. The sequence continues at coordinate 8,261 of CALZJI010000162.1, forward strand.
CCTGGCCAGTGAGGCGGCCGTAAAAAAATATCAGCTTCCCGTATTGGGTCGTATTACAGACGTGCAGTGGGCCGGTCTTTCGCCGTCGCAGATGGGGTTAGGGCCGGCCCACGCCATGGCCCCTATCCTCAAACGACGCGCTCTTACGCCGGGCAAGATTGACTACTGGGAAGTCAACGAGGCATTCGCGGCACAGGTGCTTGCCTGCCTTGCCGCATGGCAAGACGCGGACTATTGTCGCAGTGAATTGGGAAGCGATAACCCGATTGGAGATATCGACCGATCGCGCCTCAACGTCGACGGCGGCGGCGTAAGCCTCGGCCACCCTGTGGGCGCCAGTGGTGCGCGTATTGTATTGCACTTACTTCATGTGTTGGAAAGGACGGGTTCCCACCGTGGCATGGCAAGTTTATGCATTGGCGGTGGTCAGGGCGGCGCAATGTTGGTGGAGCGCGACGCGTAAAACGTTAACGGCGGAAGGAATCGGCAGCATGATAGAGCAAGCAAGGGATAACGTGGAGCAAAATGACCCAACCTCGGAGGGCACCGGGGCGGTGGGGTCTACCTTGCGACACTGGCAATGGGACGAAGATGAGGACAACGTCGGCTGGTTAGCATTAGACAAAGGCGATGCCTCGACCAACGTGCTGTCCGCTGAGGTGCTTGAAGAACTCGATACGATTTTGTCAGGCATAGGCAGCGAGTTGCACGGATTAATCATTACATCCGCCAAGCCCAACGGGTTTATCGCTGGCGCGGATATTAACGAATTTACCACGCTAAAAGACCAGAGTGAGGCGACGGCGTTAATACAACGAGGCCAACGTGTACTCGATAAACTGGAAGCGTTAAAGTGCCCGACCGTTGCGTTGATTCACGGCTTCTGTTTAGGGGGTGGTCTGGAGTTGGCCTTGGCATGCCGTTATCGCATTGCCGATGACGACGCGAGGACCAAGCTTGGCTTACCCGAGGTAAAGCTAGGCATTCATCCCGGGTTCGGCGGCACGGTTCGCTTGCCGCCATTGGTGGGTGCGCCGGCCGCCATGGATATTATCTTAAGCGGTCGAACGCTCAGCGCTCGCGCCGCAAAGAAAATCGGCTTAGTGGACCACGCCGTACCGAGCCGACAACTTCGGATGGCGGCCAAGGCGACGGTGATGAAGCCCCCGGCGCAGCGCAAGGCTAAGGGGTGGAAAGCGTTAACCAATAACGTCGTGGTCCGGACATTACTTGCCCAATATCTGCGCCGCCAGGTGGCCGCGAAAGCGCCTGAGGAGCATTACCCGGCGCCCTATGCCGTTATCGAGCTGTGGAATAAACATTTTGATGATCCTAAGCGGATGCTCGCCGAAGAGGCGGCGTCTGTCGCCCGCCTAGTCATGGGGGAGACGTCCAAGAGCTTGGTGCGTGTCTTTTTCCTCCAAGAACGAGTCAAGGCGCTGGGGCGCGTGAAAGGTTATGATCCCAAGCATATCCACGTCATTGGTGGTGGCGTGATGGGCGGGGATATCGCCGCCTGGTGCGCGCTGCGAGGATTCCATGTCACGCTTCAGGACCGACAGTACGAAACGCTTGCGCGAGTGTTGCAGCGCGCACACGGGTTATTTAAGAAGAAATTAAAACAACCTCGACTGGTTCAAGCGGCGATGGATCGACTCATGCCAGACATTGAGGGGCTGGGTGTGTCGCGAGCCGATGTGGTCATCGAAGCGATCTTTGAAGACGTGGAAGCAAAACACAATCTCTTTCGCGAGATTGAGCCTAGACTTCGGCCCGATGCGTTGTTAGCCACCAATACCTCGAGCATACCGCTGCAAGTCCTGAGCGAAGCATTGAAAAAACCGGAACGGCTCGTGGGCTTGCATTTCTTCAATCCGGTGGCCAAGATGCAACTGGTGGAGATCGTAAGCAGTGAAAAGACCGACCCGCAGGTATCACAAACCGCCGCCGCATTTGCGCGAAAAATTGATCGCTTACCGGTGCCGGTATCCAGTACCCCCGGTTTTCTTGTTAACCGGGTGCTCATGCCTTATCTTTTGGAGGCCGTCACGCTGGAGTCCGAGGGCGTGCCTGCGGTTGTGATCGATAAGGCGGCTTTAAAATTCGGAATGCCAATGGGGCCGATTCATCTGGCCGATACGGTGGGCTTGGATATTTGCTTGTCCGTGGCGGAGATATTGTCTAAACATCTTGGCGGCGAAGTGCCTCAACGACTCCGCGATCTGGTCAATGCGGGCTACCTTGGGGTAAAAAGCGGTCGCGGATTTTATGAATATAAAAAAGGCAAACCGCAGAAACCCAAAACCGATAAAGAATACACTCCCCCCAATGATTTAACGGATCGCCTGATGTTTCGCTTGTTCAATGAATGTGTGGCGTGTCTGCGTGAAGGCGTGGTGGAGGACGCCGATCTATTGGATACGGGTGTTATTTTCGGTACTGGCTTCGCACCTTTCCGGGGTGGCCCGGTGAATTATCTTCAAAACAGTGGCGTAGGAGCGATGCAATCCAAACTCAAAGAGTTAGCGGGGCGGTATGGGAGCCGCTTCGGCGAGGATGCGGGTTGGGCGGAGTTGTAGAAAATGCGGTCGCAAAGCAAGGCGGATTCCACTGATATTATTTCTCCAGACATTGCCGGGACCTTATCCGGATTGTTTCAAGAGCGGGTTAGACGATCGCCCGATGCCATCGCTTATCGCTTTTACGACGACAAACGTCAAGCCTGGGTACAGAGTACCTGGGCGGAAATGGGCACGGAGGTAGCTCGTTGGCAGGCTGAACTCGAAGGCGAAGGATTGCAGCCCGGTGATTGCGTAGCGGTGATGTTAGGCAACTGTCGCGAATGGGTAATGTTCGAGCAAGCCGCGCTCGGTTTAGGGCTGGTCGTGGTGCCACTTTATGTAAATGATCGCGCTGAAAACGTCGCTTATATTCTGGACGATGCGAACGTCAAAGTATTGCTGATAGGCGGGCCGGAACAGGGGGAATTGTTACAGGACATTAAGCCGACTTTGGCGAAGCTGACGCGCCTGTTAACGTTGCATCCAGTGTCGCAATTGGATTGTACCAATATACGTGAAATTGCTGATTGGCTGCCGCCTGACGGTGAGCCGTTAAGAGTGGACTCGCGAGCGCCCAACGAGTTGGCGACTATAGTCTATACGTCCGGTACCACGGGGCGCCCCAAAGGCGTGATGCTAAGCCACTATAATATTTTGTGGAACGCTTATAGTTCCATGCAGAGTGTGAAGTGTTATCCAGACGATTTGTTTTTGTCTTTTCTGCCTTTGTCCCATACCTTGGAGCGTACGGGTGGGTATTATTTACCTATGATGGCGGGGTCGACGGTCGCATACGCTCGATCCATTCCTCAACTGGCCGAAGACTTGGTTAGCATACGACCGACCTTACTCATGTCTGTTCCGCGTATCTTTGAGAAAGTCGCAATAAAAATTCGAACGACGGTGGAAGAGAAAGGTGGTTTGACCTCAAGCGTCTTTGAAGCCGCGGTGAACATCGGCTGGCGCCATTTTTTACATCAGCAGGGCCGAAGTCCTTGGCATCCAAGCTTACTGTTGTGGCCGGTGTTAAAGAAGAAAGTCGCCGACGAAGTTATCAACAAACTGGGCGGGCGCATTCGAGTAGCGGTATGCGGTGGTGCGCCGTTGTCGGAGCCGGTTGCAAAAACATTTATCGGTTTAGGATTACCGTTAGTTCAAGGCTATGGGTTGACGGAATCAAGCCCCGTGATCAGCGTCAATCGATTGGACGACAACGATCCCGCAAGCGTCGGCACAGCGTTGAACGATGTCGAGGTAAAGATTGGAGAAAACGAAGAACTGTTAGCGAGAAGTCCCGGCATAATGCTGGGCTATTGGAATCGGCCGGACGCTACAAAAGAAACCGTCGACGAAGATGGTTGGCTACACACCGGCGACAAAGCGAAAATCGAGCGCGGCCATATCTACATTACAGGACGAATAAAGGACATCATTGTTCTTGCCAATGGTGAGAAAGTACCTCCCGCCGATATGGAAGCGGCCATCATCATGAATCCGTTGTTCGAACACGTGATGATTGTCGGAGAAGGCAAGCCGTATTTGAGCGCATTGGTTGTGTTGAACAACGACAAAGCATCGGCCTTTGCCGCCAAGCACGGTTTACACGGTAGCTCGGAGAAACTGGTGACCGATGAAGACTTTAAAAAGGCAGTTTTAGACGAAATTTCGAAGCAGATTTGTGGTTTTCCCGGCTATGCGAAAGTCCGTCACGTCGCGATTGAAGATGAACCGTGGACCGTGGAAAATGGATTGATCACGCCAACGCTTAAATTGCGTCGTAATCGCATTCTTGATTTTTGCCAAAAGAACGTAGCGTCGCTATACTCAAAGCGTTGAATACCAGACATGGGGAACGAGCAAAACGCCTTACCGGAAGATCGCCCTCCCACCACGCGGCTGCTGGCCATGCCGACCGATACCAATGCGGCTGGAGATATTTTTGGCGGTTGGATCATGTCTCAAGTCGACATTGCTGGGAGTATCATCGCACACCAGCGAGCGGGTGGGCGTGTGGTTACAGTAGCCGTGAACTCATTTGTGTTTCATAAACCGGTTTTTATCGGCGATTTAATTAGTTGTTACGGGGAAATCACTCGAATAGGTACTACGTCGCTGACCGTCGATGTGAAGGTCTTCGCAGAGCGCAATCGTCATAAGGAAGAAGTGGTGAAAGTGACTGAAGCCACGTTGACGTACGTGGCGGTTGATGAGAATCGTCAACCGCGTATTGTGCAGAAAGAGGCGTAAAAAGCACGTCTAAGTCTTAGGCGGCCGCGGTAGATGAGTTCTCGGAGCCTGAGCCCAACTTCGCTATTGGCGTTGGCGCTCCTCGTGATTACCGAGAAGCCCATCCCGCTAGCGCTGTTCTGATTGTCGCAGTCGCCGACACGACAGAACAACATTCGTTGTGAAGCCAATCTCCCGCCCAGCGCCGCCCTTGAGGTTGTACGGGTAGTGCGATGCACGGGCAGTTACCGAGAACCTTCGGAAGACGCATCTGGCGGTAATGATACCTATTATCATCTACCTAAGGCTGATCAAGAGCGCGTAGCCTATAGGGACAAGACTTGCATCACAGGTAGGATAGCTGCGTATATCGCCTGTATATAAGTTAAACAAATCAATAAGATAGAGTATTTTCCGCGTCTGCTCGGCATTCTGTCCGCAATTCTTGGGCATTCGCTATTGATTCATTTTCGTATAATATTAAAAAAAGCGGGCGTATAAAATATTCAAGGAGGTGTTAACGCCTAACGAACGGTATAACGTTAGCGAGGGTAAAAAAAGACTATGAACGTAAAACGCTTAGCTCGGCGTACGTTGGCCAGGGGGATAGTAAAATACGTCGGGGACAAATCGAAGTTCCTTGTGATCGATCTTTCCCGGTCAAAAATAACACTCGAAGAAGCCGCGACGCTGGCTTTTAACGCGCGGGATATTCAATCCCGCTACAACAAAGAGCGGGACCTTCTCATTTTTGAGTTTGAGACGGCACAAGAAAAACTCAGTTACATGAAGCGGCTCCCTCAATGGGTGTGGAACCGAGGTTGCGTCATCTTGGAATACAGTAACGACGATCTAGAGCAGTGGGTTTTAGAAACAGTCGGTTAGAAATTGGCGGAGGGCGCAGACAGGTATTGCTTTTGACGAGTCGCTAGCGCGGCCGGTGTATTCCTGTGAGCGTCCTTCGATGCATCGCTGCTGCCCAGGACGTTAAGGCGTTCAACTCTTTAATTTCTTGAGTAATGGTTCAACCAAGTCCATCGGTAACGGAAAAACAATTGTTGAGCTTTTCTCCCCTGCTATTTCGGTGAGTGTTTGCATGTAACGAAGCTGTAATGCTTGCGGCTGTTGCGCCAGTATCGCAGCGGCTTCCTTTAGTTTTTCCGCGGCCTGCATTTCGCCTTCGGCATGGATAACTTTGGCGCGTCGTTCCCGCTCTGCTTCGGCTTGTTTAGCAATCGCGCGTATCATGGTTTCGTCGAGGTCCACATGTTTTATTTCCACGTTGGCGACCTTGATGCCCCACGCGTCGGTTTGTTCGTCCAAAATGCCTTGTATGTCAGCATTGAGTCGCTCTCGCCCCGCCAACATATCGTCCAATTCGTGTTGCCCCAGTACCGAGCGTAAGGTAGTCTGCGCTAACTGGCTCGTCGCTTCGTAGAAATTCTCCACTTGAATAATCGCTTTCTGTGGGTCGATGACACGGAAATAAACGACCGCGTTGACTTTTACAGAGACATTGTCGCGGGAGATGACGTCTTGTGTGGGAACATCCATCACCACGGTGCGTAAGTCGACTTTGACGATTTGTTGGATCACCGGGATAACAATAATCAGCCCCGGTCCTTTCACTTTCCAAAACCGCCCCAGTAAAAAGATCACTCCGCGCTCGTACTCGCGCAGAATTTTAATGGCGCTGAAAAGAAGAAGTACAACGAAACCGGCAAGAATATATCCTAAATAGGCGGTCATAATTGATCCTCCGCGGCCTGCGAGTTCTTTGGTTCCACCCACATTGTTAAGCCGTCTAATTTGGTGACTTTAACCTGCTGCCCTTTCGCCACTGGTGAGCACGTGCGTGCGGTCCAGATTTCGCTATGGACCCTCACTTTGCCCTCTCCGTCAAAATCAGCGATGACTTCGGCCGTGGCCCCCACTAATTCTTCCATGCCGCTGACAACAGGACGTCGCCGCGCTTTAATGGCCATGACCAAGACGAGGGTAAACAGAATACTGCTAAAGAGCGCGAACGCACCGATTAAGGGTAGCGATACACCGAAGCCGGGTACATCCGTATCCATTAAGATAATCGAGCCAATGACAAAGGCGATAATGCCGCCAAGCCCTAGCGCACCAAAACTAGGCGCGAAGGCTTCCCCCACCATGAGCGTAATGCCTAACAACATCAAACCGAGGCCCGCGTAATTAACAGGTAAAACTTGAAAAGCAAATAGCGCGAGTAACAAACAGATGGCCCCGGCGACGCCGGGGACAATGGCGCCGGGGTTGGAAAATTCGAAAATTAATCCATATATTCCAATTAACATGAGGATATATGCCACATTGGGATCTGTAATAATCGCTAACAGTCGGCTTCGCCAGTCCGGCTCGAGGTGTTGCAGCATCAACCCATCAGTGTCGAGCATAACTTCTTGTCCTAAAACGGTTACTTTGCGCCCATTCAACTGTTTAAGGAGATCCGTCATATCGCTGGCGACAATGTCAATGACGTTCTGCGCGAGCGCGTCCTCGGCGGTCAGGCTCGCCGCCTCGCGGACGGCTTTTTCGGCCCATTCCACGTTGCGATCACGCATTTGCGCAAGGCCTCGAATGTACGCAACCGCATCGTTGATCACTTTGCGGGACATGGCGTCTTTGGCTTCGGGCGGGTCTTGTTGCTCGGGTTTCGTGCCTTTGTCTGGGCTTGGAGGTTTCGGTAGGCCACCGATCTTTACGGGAGTGGCCGCGCCTAAATTGGTGGCGGGCGCCATGGCCGCAACGTGACTGGCGTAAAGTATATAAGTGCCGGCGCTGGCTGCGCGGGCACCGCTTGGCGCAACGTAGGTGATTACAGGTATCGGTGATACAAGAATTTCCTGAATAATATCGCGCATCGAGGTGTCAAGTCCGCCCGGCGTGTCCATGCGAATAATGATTAGCGCGGCGTCTTGAGCGACCGCTTTATCGATCGAACGTTCTATATAATCGCGCGTCGCCGGGCCGATGGGGCCATCGATTTCTAGCCACAACGCATTATTATTTGCGGCAAAGGTGGGAACTGCCGCAACAAACAGCAGTAAAAGCGTAGCCAAGGACCTTAGGTAGGTAGATTCGGTAACCATTGCAGTCCGAAATCTCGTCTTCAGTGCCACCCTCCGCGGGTGGCTAGTTAACTATCCGAGATAACTAGCATATCATTAAGTGATAGAGTTTGCCTGGGGTTTGTTGAGTACGACGTTCTCTGGGAGGGGTGTTGAAGTACGTGTCCAATGCAGAGTTTGGATTAACACGCAAAGCGTCTAATAACTTGATTTTTCTGCAAACCGCGTTGTCACGTCGCTCTTGCAACGTGAGCCATGCTTCAACCGCACAAAGAGGGGGTTTGGTCAATTCGACCGTTTGAGATGCGGGCTAGGGTGACAATTCGCTATAGGCACGCCGCGCCCAGGCGTCGTCTAACATATTCATGACGTCGGTTGCATTGACGTCGTCTAAACGAGCCAACTGCTCTTCCAGGGTCGGGTGGCGTTTTAAGTAGATCGCGTCGCGCGCGAGGCGTTCCATCGATGATTCGAGGTTTTGTTCTCCCAGGGTGAGGCTCGCTTTTAAATACCGCCGGGTAATGTCGAGTTCGCGTTGTGTTGGACCGCTGTGTAGCAATCGCTCCGTTGATGCTGCCACGGCTTCGCGGCATTCATCGAGGCGTTCCGGTTCGCACGAGGTTTGGATCGACCATAAGCCGCAATCGGAGTAGAGTTCGAGGTGGGAGTGAATACCGTATACTAAGCCACGCTGTTCGCGAATTTCCTGGAAGAGTCGTGATGTCGTTCCGCCGCCCAGTAGATTGCTAGTGACCACTAAGGCCGGGTAGCGCGTATCCGTGACGGGCAAGGCAGGCATATCCCATTGTAGGCAGCTTTGCGCAATGCCATAACGTTTTGTGAATTGGCTCTCGGTGAACGTGGGAGGCGCAACACGCGGGCGTGCGCCTTCTTTTATAGAAAGAAGGCCCTTAGACGCTCGTTCAAGCGCTGCGTGTTCCACTGCCCCCGTGGCGACAATCCATATGCGGGCGCCATTGAGCAACTGTGTCAGATACCCGCCGATGATGTCCGGCGTTGCGTTTTGGATCTGCTCAGGGGAACCCA